>JAEXKM010000241.1 GCA_023445705.1 Pseudomonadota bacterium | reverse complement strand
GGCGCTTCCGGCGCCCGCCGAGGGTACGGCGGAGGCGGCCGCCCGGATCGCCGCGGCCCGGGCCCTGCAGGCCGAGCGGGCCGGCGAGCACGGCCCTGCGCTCAACGCCCGCGCCGAGGGCGACTTCCTCGAGCAGATCGCCGACCTTGAACCGGCCGCTCGCGCCCTGCTGGCCAAGGCGGCGGAAGCCGGCGGGCTCACCGCCCGCGGCTGGACCCGCACCCTACGCCTGGCCCGGACCATCGCCGACCTGGAGACGTCCGGCCCCGTCCGCCGCGTGCACGTGGCCGAGGCGCTGATCTACCGCCGCGCCGGCCAGGGCGCGGATTTCGTGCGCGCCTAAGCCAGGACCGTCCTTCGGCTGGGGCGCCCCTCGTCCTGGCCTGGGCGATCTCCCCGATAGCCATCGCCGCCGACACGCCGATGATCGCGCTTTCGCAAGAGGCGCGCTCATGCATCTTGGCCCCTCCGCCCAGTTCGACGAGACACGCCGCGCCCGCGCGACGCGCATCCTGACGGGTGAGGTCGCCTTCTCCACCGCCGCCGACACCATGATGGGCGGGGTGATGCTGACGGCCTTCGCCCTGCACTTGGGCGCCTCCAACGCCCTCATCGGCGCCTTGGCCGCAGTCACCTTCTGGGCCCAACTCCTGCAGGGTCCGGGCGTGGTGCTTATCGAGCGCCTGCGCGCCCGCAAGCTGATCACCGTCGTCACCAGCCTGGTCTCAGCGGTAGCCCCCGTGCTGATGGGCCTCCTGGCCTTCCTGCCGGCCGGGAAGCCTGCCCAGGCCGGCGCGATCCTGGCCGTGGCGCTCTACACCGGCGCCGGCGCCATCGGCGGATGCGCGTGGAACGCCTGGGCCCGCGACGCCGTCTCCGACGACAGCCGCGGCCGGTTCACCGGTCGGCGTTCCGCCCTTTCGTCGGCCGTGGGCATCGCGCTGGGCCTTCTGGCCGCCTGGCTGCTGGACCGCGTGCCGGAGAGCGACTCCGCCCGCGCGGCGGTCTTCGCCAGCCTCTTCGGCCTAGCCTTCCTCGCCCAGATCGCCAGCGCCTGGACCCTGGCCCAGGCTCCCGAACCGCCCATGCCGCCGCCGCCCAAGGAGCCGCCCCACCTTTTGCCTCTGCTGCGCGAGCCGCTGCGCCACCCGAACTACCGCCGCCTGATCGCCTTCCTCGCGAGCTGGCAGTTCGCCGTGAACCTCGCCCAGCCCTTCTTCACGGTCTTCTATCTCCAGCAGCTCGGCTTCCACATGACCTTCGCCATGGTGCTCAGCCTGATCAATCAGCTCGCCACCATGCTCACGCTGGGCGCTTGGGGCCGGCTCGCCGACCGCTTCAACAACAAGTCCGTACTCAACATCTCCGCACCGGTGTTCATCGCCTGCATCGCCGCCTTGATCGTCGCCTCGCAGATCGAGTCCCGCGTCTTGGCGGGAGCCTACCTCATCGCCCTTAACCTGGTCATGGGCGCGGCCTCCGCAGGCGTCGTCTTGGCCTCCGGCAACATCGCCCAGAAGCTGTCGCCTCCTGGCGCAGCGGCCTCCTTCCTGGCGCTCAACGCCCTGATGTCTTCCAGCGCGGCCGGCCTGGCCTCTCTGCTCGGAGGGCTCGCCGCCGACGCCGTGGCCAAGCGGGCCCTCGCCGTCGTGCTTCATTGGCAAGGCCCCCACTATGTCGGCGTGATGGAGCTCACCATCGATCACTGGGATTTCTACTTCTTGAGCTCGGCGCTCCTCGGCCTCTACGCCCTCCACCGCTTGGCGCTGGTGGAGGAGGCGGGCGAACTCGATCGCCGCACGATGCTGGCGCAGATTTTTTCTCAGCATCGCCTGGCGCCGGTTCACGTCAACGGCGCCGCCTCTCTGGGCGAAGCGCCCTGGCACATGATGATGCAGGCCGCGGCCCAGCGCCGCCAGCGCGCCCTCGATCGTCGTCGCGCTCGCCATCCGCACCAGACCTGAGGCAATCTCGCCCCATCACCGTTCACAGCCCAGGAGGTCCGCCCGATGCCCGGCTTCAAGCACATCCTCGTCACGGTCGACATCGAAGACCCCACCAACACCGAACGCGAACTCATGCGCGCCCGTGAGGTCGCCGAGGCGTCGGGCGCGCGGATCACCCTGCTCAATGTCCGGACCCCGCGCTCGTCGCGCTACAACACCTACCTGCCCAAGAGCTTCGACGCCGACGAGCAGGCCTTCCACGAAGGCGAGCTGGCCAAGTGGGCGCTGAAGGTCGGCTCCACGACCTGGCCGGTGTCCTCGAAGGTTCGGGTCGGCGGCGTGGCCGGCGAAGTCCTGGCCGAAGCCCGCGAAACCGACGCGGACCTGATCATCGTCGGGTCGCACCAGCCCAGCGCGATCTCGCGCCTCCTGGGCTCGAACGCCGAGCGGATCGTGCGCGAGGCGTCGGTCAGCGTCCTGGTCGCGCGCTGATCCGCGATTCCAGGTAGGTGCCCGCGGCCAGGCTGAAGAGCACCATGTAGCTCCACAGGATCAGGGCCGTCAGATAGGCCCAGGCGCGGACCCCCTTGTCGGCCATGATCGCCATGTGGGTCACGACGGCCAGCAACTGGAAGGCCGCGGCCGGCATCACCCAGTTCCGCGTGGTGCGCACCACCAGGGCCAGCAGCAGGGCGAGAAAGGCGATGTCTACGGCCAGCACGCCCCATTGCGGGTGCAGCCAGTCGCGGCGGTTCTGCACGACGATGGTCAACGCCCAGGCCAGGATGTTGGCGCCGGCGACCAGCCGCTCGACGCGGCCGCCGCGCCACAGGGCGTAGACGGAGACCGCGAACATGGCCACCGCCCAGATCCGCTCGGGGGTCGAGTTCAACACGAAAAAGGGGCCCTCATTCCGAGGGCCCCGATACTGCGACTAATCTTTTCGGATGCAACCGCGCGTATCAGCTCGCAACGGCGCGGAGAGAGCGGCTGAGGCTGGCGGAGGGCGGCGGCTTCTCCAGGCCGCCGTACATGACGGCGCCCAGGCCGATCTGGGTCTTGGCGACGTCGAGCTCCTTGTGGGTCTCGCAGATCGCACGGCGGGCTTGGGCAAGCAGAGCGATCGCCTCGCTGGCCCGTTCGACCGCTTCCTGTCCGACCAGGGCCGAAAGGCCCGCGTCGGCGCGAAGTCCAGGCATCACACCAGCCAGGCCGGCGGTCTTGGCCAGGGCGGCGT
>JAEXKM010000234.1 GCA_023445705.1 Pseudomonadota bacterium | reverse complement strand
CCCCGGCGCGTCTGCAGAAAGTCCGTTCGCTTTACGCGGAGGTTCGAGCGCCCCTCGGGGCCACCGATTCCGACCACCTGTTGCTGCGCGGATTGGAGGCCCAGCTGGCGCTACGCCACGACCGCATGACCCAGATTGGCCCGTCCTCGGTGGTGACCCGGGAGAACTCAGAGCAGTTCTCTGTGGGAAACAACGCGAACACCTTCACGCTTGGCGCTCGCCTTTTGCCGTCTCCCTCTCTGCTCCTGCGCGGTAGCCTCGCGACCGGCGAACGTCCGCCCACCCTGTCGGACCTGCAGACCCTGGACGGCGAAGCGCTGGCGACCGACGGCCCTCCTGACCCCCGCAGGGCCGGCCGGCCCCTTGGCAGCGAGGGCAGCTGGCTCAGCCGCACGGGTGGATCTACGCGGGTCGGGCCGGCCAAAGCGCGTAGTTTCACGATTGGCGCGGTGTTCAACCCATCAGGAGATGGCCGGCCGCGCCTATCGGTGGACTATTCGCGCACCGTCCTCTCGCAAGAAGCTGTTCCGTTTCCCCTGAATCCTACCGAGTTGCTGTCGTCGGAGGCGGCGTTTCCTGACCGAGTGGTCCGTGCGCCGCTTAGCCCAAGCGACGTCACAGACAAGCTCTCAGCAGGCCGCGTGGTGGCGCTGGACACCAGCGCCATTAACGCGGGACGCACGATTGTCGAGACCGTGGACGCCCGGCTCGATTGGCGCCTCCCCCCCACCTCGTTTGGCGACGTCCGGCTTTATGGGGCCGCCACTTGGCAGCCAACGTTCAAGCGGCGCGTCGCCGGTGACGAAGCCGCCATAAACCGGACCGGCTATATGGACGGCCCCCTTGAATGGCGCGGCAATACGGGAGTGGAATGGGCGAAGGGCCCCACGGTCGTCGACGTCAATGCCCAGTTCTACGACAGCTCTCGCGTGAGCCACGCCGACTTCGGCGCCTCGGCCAACGCCCAGGAAATTCGATACCAGGGTTCCGATCACGTTCCTGCTCAGGTCTATGTGGATGTGAGTGTTCGGCGGAAGTTCACGGCCGTCGGCGGTTCCACTGATATGGAAGCTCGGCTGTCGATTCAGAATCTATTGGATCACTCGCCACCAATCGTGGCGCCGTCCAGCTCCCTGGGCTTCAGTGAGTACGGTGATCCACGTCGCCGGCGAATTACTCTCACGATCGCCGCCGAGTTCTGAGCACAGCGGATCGCTGTCAGGAAAGCGGACACTGTCCCACTTCCGCTCTCGGGGAGCCAGACATTCGGAGCCCCGGCGCTAGCCTCGGGGGGTCATCCACTCCTCCCAGCAAGGTGCGACCGTTGCGGTCGGCCCAAGCAGAGGCGCCCGTCTCCGTACATCTCCGAAATGGATGTGCGAGGGGCGTCGGCCTAGCACCAACTGCGGACGAAGACCTCCAAACGGAAAGCGGACTCCTCTAGGCGTCCGCTTGTGGGACCTTTGCTCTCGGCCAGACCCGACCCTCAGTCGACCTTGGGAAGGTCAGCATGCTGCCAGCCTGGCGCCTGGTGCCACTTGCTGACGCTGACCGACGGCGCGGAAGCCCGCAGAACCATCGGCTTTCCAGCACAGCCAGCAAGAGCATGACTAGCTCGCACACCCATAGACAGAGCTCTAAAATCTCTATATGGTTAAGATAGTGTCTGATGCGGTTTCTTTTATCGCTTAGTGGGATTCTAAGCCCACCTTGAATAGTCGGCGCGCGCTCGAGCACGGCCGAAGACCTGACTTCTTGCTCAAGACTAGATATCCCGGGGGGGATTATGAAGGCAATTTCTACGCTAATATGCTCGTCTATACTTGGAGCGTGCGCGACAACTGGAACGGCAATTTCGCGAAGCGAAGGTGAATACGCAAATCGGCTGGTGTTGAGTGAGGAAGCCAAGTCGGTACTGAGATCGCAGGGCGCCGTCTTGCCTGAGAGAGCGCCGCTGGACGCGGTTGTGATCTATTTAGCCAAAAGCGTTCCCGGAGAGACGTCCCGGAAGGAAGTCAATAAAGCGACCGCGCGGGCTTTGATCATGACATCAGATGCAGCGTGCGAGCAATATATGGCTAGTTTTTTGTTCAAGGCTCGAACAACAACATCGGTATTGGGCGTTTCAAGTCTCGCCCTGAGTACGGCCGCAGGTGTTACAACTCCTGTAGAGTCGGCCAACCTCCTGTCTGCGCTTTCAGCGTTCACGATTGGCGCCCAGGATAGGCTAACGAAAACCATTGTGGCCGACAAGGCGCCAGAACTCTTGTACAAAAGCGTCATGGCGGTTCGCGCCCAAGAACGAGCTCGCCTCCTGACCCTGCTTGAGAGCCGAGACCTCGGAGACGCAGCTCCGGATGTCGTCATGGCGCAGTTGGCTGAATATCACGGGAGATGCGGCCCGACGGTGGGCATAAATGGACTGACCGACTCGGTTCAGGTCACAGCTGACAGGGCGGACAAGACCGGCGCCGATCAGGCCAACGAGTTCGTAGCCCGGATCAACGCGCCGGTGACGCAGGAGGCTGCCCAGCCGCAAGGAGCCGCACAGCCCAAGTGAAGGCCACCCATTTGAAGGGCTAAACACACGGCGCGCGCGCCTTGGATACACAGGCGTTTTTGGTTCTACTGGGAGGGACAAATGCCGTACGTCGCGTTGAAGAGTGCTGTGTACAATCGCGGTGTTCCACCGGACGCTTTTCTCGACGAGCTGATCTCCTGGGGAAAGGACGCCGACAGCGAAATATTCGCGCCGAATAGCATCTATGACGTCTATTCGTCGGTCTTCGAGTCCTTGGGGCCCTATCGCACGCCCGCCTATCGCCGGGCGGTGATGCTCGAAGTCCTCCGGGTTCTCGCCGGCTTCGAGTCCTCTTGGCGGTGGCGCGAAGGCCGCGACGCCAATAACCCGTCCTCGAACACGCCGGAGACGACCGAGGCCGGAGCTTGGCAGGTCAGCGCCAATTCGATGGTGTTTGGGCCGGAACTGCGCGGCCTCGTCGAACGCGAAGTCGGGACCGTTGACCCGAACGCGTTCCAGGAGGCGATGAAAGCAAATCGCAGGCTGGCGATGGAATATGCAGCTCGGCTCTTGAGGCGAACGACCGCTCACAACGGACCGGTCAAGCGTCATGAAATCGACGCTTGGTTGAAGCGCGGGGCGGTCGAGGAATTTCTCGAGTGTCTAAATATGGGGCCGGCGATCCCGCACGCGCCCGGCGACGGTCACGCGCCTGGGGTGGATACGCCGGTCGATTTTCTCGAGTTGCTGCCGAGGCCGTCGCGGGAGGGGGTGAACCAGGGGCTCACGAGTGCGAGCTCTTCCTTCATGACCAGCCTCCTTGGCCTGCCGCGACGTACGCTCACCCGGACATGTCACCCCCCCGATGACTTGGCCTACATGAAGCTGATCGACACACGCAGGGTGGGACCAGTCCGCGTCACAGGCCTCAAGGCAGCCTTGGAGTCGCTCGAAGAGGTTTTTGACGATGTCCGGCGAGAGATGCCGGCCCTCTATGGCCTCATTGGCACCGAGGGCATGATGTGTTGCAGATACAAAAAAATTTCCGGCAGGGTCGTTGAGGATCCCTCAAACCATACGTGGGGTACCGCCTTGGACCTCGCGATCGGTGGAAAGCTCGACGAACAGGGCGACGGGCAGGTACAGCGCGGCCTCCTCATTTTGTCACGCTATTTCAACGCTCATGGCTGGTACTGGGGAGCAACGTTCCCGATAGAAGACGCCATGCATTTCGAAGTATCGCGTGAGGTCCTCCAAAGGTGGCGCGATAGCGGACGGATTTAGCACTTGGTGAGGGCGCGCGATTGAGGAGCGTCGGCGCTGGTGTCGGGGCGGACCATCGCCCGAAACGGGCGGCGGAGCCTTCTCTCCTCTTCCAATGACCCAACCTGGCCATAGCTTTTAGAGGCCCAAAGCTCGGCCCGCCTAGCGTTGGTCGCGAACGCGCCAGATTGGAGGCATCGGCCCTCGGCCTGAAAGCGGACTCGTTTGAAGGTCTGCTTGTGAGCACATCCGCGGCGGGGTAGCTACCGCTGCGCCCGTCCAGACGCATGTCCTGCGGTTACTGAAGCTCAATTCTGGTGCCGCCGGATCTAAGCCCGGCTTGCCGAACTCCCAGCTTCACCGGAGAGTGATGCTAGGAACGAGGCTCATGACATTCGACTTACAGAACGAAAATTCAGCTGCTGGATCCGCGCTTCGCAATGAAGCCGCCAACTTCCTCGCTGAGTTGTATGGGAGTCAAATCGCGCGGACAGAGCAGCGAGTCTTTGGAAAGAAGGCCGACGGCTATTTCGTCGAGACGAGGCTTGGAAAGGAAAGTCGCATCTATTTAGAGGCAAAAGACTATTCCGAGCCTCTAAACCGAAGCCAAGTAGTGGCGATATGGAACGACTACTCTGGCATCATCGAACAGACTCAGCCCTCGGACCTACTGCTCATCACCCGTCACGGATTATCGCCTGACGCTCAGGAATACGTTCAGAACGAGCGCGCAAGGATGCGCCATCTTACGATCTGGGAACTCGAGAATGAGGTTCTGGGTCTCACGAACTACGTACGACATCTCCAGACCTTATTCGACCAAGAGGGACTGAGCAGTTTCTATGTGCCCGCGCGAGCGCGTTCGGTCACTTATGGCGAGGACCATTCGCCTATGGTTGCGGAGACAGCCGAGCCATTGTTCGAGCGTGTGCTCAGTTGGATGCAGACGAGCGACGTGAGGCCGCTCGCGGTCTTGGGTGGCTACGGCGCAGGTAAGACGAGCTTTACAGCGCGTTTGCTCTCGCACCAGGCAGGTACAGCCTTGTCTGATCCACTTGCACGTCGCCCCATCCTAATCAGGCTGGGCATGATCTCACGATACAACAGTCTAGATGGACTGCTTGGTTCGATGTTTACGAGCGAGCACAAGATTCAGGGCTACAGCTTTCATCGCTTCATGGAATTCAACCGACGAGGCCGACTCCTAATTGTCCTCGATGGCTTCGACGAAATGAAGCACGCTATGTCGTGGGTCGACTTCAGAAATCAAGCCGAAGAGTTGAACAAACTGGCGGCAGACCGCGGCAAGGTCATTCTACTGGGGCGACCATCAGCCTTCACAAGTGATGCCGAACATTATTGGATTTTGCGCGGTAAGAAAGAATACGACGGAGCGTATAGGAATCTCCCCGGATGGCCGGAATTTCAGGAATTCAAATTAGAGGGCTTCACCCCCTCCGAGCGTGCCGACTTCGTGCAGCGCTTTCTCGCCCATCACGAGAAGGCGGCCGCGTCTAAGCAAGGCCTCAGTCCGGATGCGGGATGGGTCACGACGCGAACCCAGGAAGTGAACCGGCTCGCAGACCTCGACCCAGAGATCTTCTCTAGGCCAGTGCACGCCAAGATTTTGACTGAGCTGGCGGCTGACCCGTCAGTAGATTTGAGTAAATTTGAGAATAACATCACCAGATGGACCTTATACAACGAGTTTTTTCGCTCGCTCGCTGTTAGGGAATGCTCAAAGCCTGCGCGTTCGCCGATCGGTGAAGAGAGCCGTCTTCAGTTCTTACGCGAACTCGCGTTTTGGCTTTGGACGAAGAAGGGAGGCTCAACCAGCTTCTACGCTCCTGATCTTCCCGCAAGCCTCTTCAAAGAGTTGCCCGACGGAGACACTGAGTCGGCCGACGATAAGGCGAGGGAGTATCTCGCAGGTGCATTCTTGGAGCGGAAGTCTGGCGGTACATACTACTTCCCTCATCGCTCTTTCGCAGAATTTTTGGTGGCGCAGCGCATGTACATGCGGCCACCAGAGGCGGGCGATCACTCAGAGTACGGCCGCGTGGTCAGAGAGGGAGTCGCCGAGTTTTTGGGCGATGTCCCGGATCGAGGCGTGGTCGAAGGATGGGTTGACTCACTGGCTTATGCAGCCGGCCAGATTGACTTCGAATACCTGCAGTTTCTCGCGAAGTATATCGGTCACGAGAATCTCTCAGCGCGGCTCCCAACGGACTCCGTATGGAAGTTGCCTACGCAGTTGCTGCAACCACTTCAGCTGTGGGAAAGCGCTCAGCTTCTCAGATTGCGCAATGCCATCCTTGCGGCTGATCACATCAGTGCTGCGATGATCGTGAACTGGGTAGTTCCGATGGGTCCGCTGGGCCCACCTGATAGGACCCGCAACAATGCCATCTCAGAAGCCGTGGCGGCCGCCCTCCTTGAGCGGCTCTTCAACGCGGTTCGAGAGGCACCCGGCGCAACCAGATTCTCCGTGGACGATGGTCCGGATGCGAAGCTCAAAGACCTAATTGTCGCCGCCATCCCAGGCATCGCAACCGATCGCAACGGTAGGCGGATACGGTTTGCATGGGAAGATCTCGGTAAACGTGCGACGCAAATCCTCAAGAATGCCGGGGTAAGCGTACGCTGGACGTACGCCCCCGACATCCGCAAACCCACCCAGGAGGAGCAGCTACTCAACGTTTCGACGGTGCTGAACCGCATGACACCGGCGATGCAGCGGGAGGCTGATGACTATCTCCGACCGGTTCGGGGAGCGCTCCAGGTGTTCGCTGTGAGCACCGGGCCCGTGAACGCGACACAACCTCAGCGGCGCCCCCGGCCGCAGGGCAGTCGGCGCTGAGGTGCGGTTCGCGCCAGTTCCAGGCATCGGTTAGGAGGCCGCAAGCGGACTCGTTTGATGGTCCCTAGCAGGAACGTCGCGATCGACCTTATCCGCCCCATAGCGGACGCTTAGGCGCCGACGGGCGTGCGAGCGATGGGTGGGCGATGACCGCCGCAGGCGGAAACGCGCCAGAGGCAGACCATGACCCCGCGCCGGGAAACCGAGTCTCGCAAGGACGATGCGTTGTTTACCTCTACTTTAACGCCGCTTGAGAATAGTCGGGCTGCCCGCGCACCCTGGTCGCATTTGGCCACATTGATGGCAGCTCGATGAACACAGCATCCAGGGTGACGCCGGGAAGACTCAGCCTCCTCTGCGCGCTGTTCGTTGCAGGTGTGTCGATCCATCCCATCTCGAAGTTGATCGATGACGCCAGCTTACCCCTCGCCGCGGACCTGGCTCCCGGGGCGCGAACGGCTTCGCCGCCCTACACACCCGGCGTTGGCTGTCCCAGTCGGCATTGGTCAGTATCTGAGTACTTGCCGAGGAACTGCATTGACGCCGGCGTCATCGAAGACAGACTATCTCTTGCGAGCCGGCGCGATACTGCTCGGGCCGCCCCTCATCGCCCTGGCGATCGGCGGTCTTGGCTTCTGGTTCTACCTGCGCCCCAAACGCGACCCACAGAGGCAGGGCGGTTTTGAGTAGGCGGTCTATGGTCCGATAAGCGCCACTACCGGACATTACGTGTGTACTGAGAAGGGCCCTTTGGTCGCTCTATGGCGCGAGCGCTCGCGCTCTGCCGTTGTTGCCCAGAGCCGCATGATCAAGGTCCACAGACATCGCTCTGAAATCAGGGGCGGCATAACGCCAATCTCCGCAGAGACAGTCGCCGCTCCCCATCTCTTCCGGCTGTTTGCCTAGTAGCGGTATGAACTGCGGCTTTCGAGATCGTCCAGGCGGGACTCCAGGTCATCGATCCGGTTTTCGGTCTCTTGGGCACGCTGCTCTGCAGCGGCGGCCTGCTCATCAGCATAGGCCGCCTCGGATTCTGCCTCATCGATCCTGTCCGCCAGGGAGCTCGCCGCCAGGTATCCCGCGATCACGAGCACGACGGTGAGGCCGCCGACGGCCTGCCTATCCCAGATCATCGGGATCGCCTTTCGGCCGCCGCGTTGCCCTCACGCCAATCGCTGCCAGAGCGAACAGGCCGGACGACGTCATTGCGTGGCCGCCACTATTGTCCAGCCCCTCGACGAGGCACAGGGCGAACCCAATCCATAGTGAAGCTTCCCCATAAGGGAATCTCTTCAGCGC
>JAEXKM010000213.1 GCA_023445705.1 Pseudomonadota bacterium | reverse complement strand
GAGTTAGCCCGCGCGGCGAGCGCAGGAACAGCGGCGCGCCCAGGCGCTGCTCCAGCGCCTCGATGTGACGGCCCAGGGTGGGCTGGGTCAGGCCGCGCGATTTGGCGGCCGCAGAGAGGCTTCCGGCCTGAAGCACGGAGTGCAGGCTTTGGAACAGGTCCCAATCGGCGTTCGCCATACGACCATGAATAGATGATCTGCAAAATTCGGCAATTGCGGGCGGATACTGGACTTTGACCCCGGTGAAGACCTAGATGCCGCGCATGGTTGGAAAGACGCTTTACGACAAGATTTGGGACGCGCACGTCGTCCCCAATCCCGAGCAACGGGAACAAGACGGCGAGTCGATCCTCTATATCGACCTGCACCTCATCCATGAGGTCACCACGCCGCAGGCTTTTGCGGGCCTCCGCGCCAACCATCGGCCGGTACGCCGGCCCGACCGCACCCTTGCCGTCGCCGATCACAACATCCCCACCGAGGGTCAGGCCAAGGGCGTCGCCGCCGTGGCTGACGACGAGGCGCGACTGCAGCTCCAGACCCTGGAGCGCAACGTCAAGGACAACGGCATCGAGTTCTTCCCGATGGGCGACATCCGCAACGGGATCGTCCACGTGGTCGGGCCCGAACAGGGCCGGACGCAGCCAGGCATGACCATCGTCTGCGGCGACAGCCACACCTCGACCCACGGCGCCTTCGGGGCGCTGGCTCACGGCATCGGCACCTCCGAGGTCGAGCACGTCCTCGCCACCCAGACCCTTCGCCAGAAGAAGGCGAAGAACATGCGGGTGACCATCACCGGGACACCGGCGCCGGGTGTCGGCGCCAAGGACTTCGCCCTGGCGGTCATCGGCGAGATCGGCACGGCGGGCGGCACCGGCTATGTCATCGAATACGCCGGCGACGCCGTGCGCGCGCTTTCCATGGAAGGCCGCATGACCCTGTGCAATCTGACCATCGAGGGCGGCGCCCGCGCGGGTCTGGTGGCCCCCGACCAGACCACCTACGACTACATGCAGGGCCGGCCCTCCGCGCCCAAGGGCGGCGCCTGGGAAATGGCGCTTTCCTACTGGAAGACGCTCTATTCCGATGACGACGCGGTCTTCGATCGCGAAGTCACCATCGACGCGACCAAGATCGCGCCGCTGGTCACCTGGGGCACCAGCCCGGAGGACGTCATCTCGATCGAGGACATGGTGCCTGGCCCCGAGGCCTTCGCCAGCCCCGACAAGCGGGCCTCGGTCGAGCGGGCGCTGGACTATATGGGCCTGACGGCCGGCCAGCCGATCAGCGACGCCAAGATCGACGTGGTGTTCATCGGCTCCTGCACCAACAGCCGCATCGAAGACCTGCGTGAGGCGGCCAAGGTCGTGCAGCACGCCTTCGTCAACGGCAAGCTGGTGGCGCCCCACGTGCGGGCCATGGTGGTGCCGGGCTCGGGGCTCGTGAAGGAACAGGCTGAGGAAGAAGGCCTGGACGCCATCTTCAAGGCCGCCGGCTTCGACTGGCGCGAGCCGGGCTGTTCCATGTGCCTGGGCATGAATCCCGACCGCCTGGCGCCGGGCGAGCGTTGCGCCTCGACCTCCAACCGCAACTTCGAGGGCCGTCAGGGCCGCGGAGGGCGGACCCACCTCATGAGCCCAGCCATGGCGGCGGCCGCAGCGATCGCCGGGCATATCGCCGATGTGAGAGACTTCATCTGATGATGAGCGCCCGCACCAGTTTCCTTGTCTGGTGGGGGCTTCCCATCCTTTGCGTGGGCCTTGGGGCCGGTATTGCGGCCTATATGGGCGAGGGCGGCATGTTCGGGCGCGGCCCCGGCCAGATCGGCCCGATCGTGGCGGCCGGCGTCTATTTCGCCGCCGTCGCGGCCCTGGCCCTGATCTTCCGCATCCGCCAGAGCCAGGTCGCCTTCGGCGAACGCGACCGGTTCGATCGCCCGGTGGAGGCGGCGATGGTCGCGCTTTGCGCTCCGATCCTCGCCGCCGGTGTCTGGGTGGCGGCTAAGTCGGTGGTCGGCAATCTCGATCCCGCCCGCTCGATTTCCGGCAAGCTCGAGACGGTGGACCAGATCGGCGCCTTCGGGCGGACCTACGCCATCGACCTCACCACCACCGCGACCCCGCTGATGCTGGAGTGCCGGTTCCGCCGGAACTGCGGAAGCCCCATTCCGATGATGCAGCTCAAGCCCGGCGCTTCGCTTGAGGTCGAACTGCTGCAAGGCAAGGTGCTGGGCCTCAAGGCAGACGGCCGCCAGCTCATCGACCCGGCCGGCCAGCGCCGCGCACGGCTGATGATCGGCGCGGCGGTCCTGGCCTTCCTGGTTCTCTACGCCCTGAGCTTCGCGTGGGTCTCGGTGCGGCTGCTGTTTGGCCAGACGGAACCCGAGGAAGGCTTCGCATGATCACCGCCCTGGACCACATCGCCCTCGCGGTGAACGACCTGGACGGCGCCGTCGACGCCTATTCGCGCGTGCTGGGTCTGGCGCCGAATTGGATCGGCGGGGACGGCGGCGCGCGTCATGCCTGGTTCCAGCTTCCGAACATGGCCCTGGACGTGATCTCGCCCCACGGCGAGGGCGCGTTCGGCGACACCATCCGCGCGCACCTGGCCGCTCACGGCGAAGGCCTCTGGGCGCTGGCCTTCACGACCCCGGACATCGACGCCGCCCAGGCATTGCTGGCGCGGCGCGGGATCCCCGGCGGCAAGCCCCACTCCACGCGCTCGACCCATGACGACGGCCGCAAGCGCTACTGGACGACAGCCTCGCTGGACCCCGTCGCGACCGGCGGGCTGAACATCCTGCTGACCGCGCCGCCGCGCGACGGGGTGGCTTGGCCGCTGTCGGAGCCGACGGGCGCAGGTCCGATCACAAGCCTCGACCACGTGGTCGTCCATACGCCCAATCCGGATCGGGCGCTCGGTCTCTACGGCGCCAAGCTCGGCCTGGACCTGCGTCTTGACCGCTCCAACGCCGACTGGGGCGTTCGGCAGCTTTTCTTCCGCTGTGACGATAGCCTCGTGGAGGTGGCCGCCAGCCTGAAAAAGCCTGTTTCGGAAGATCCGGACGGCTTCGGGGGCCTGGCGTGGCGGGTCGCCGACATCGACGCCGCCCACGCCCGGATCTCAGCGGCAGGTTTCGACGTTGGTGAGCCGAAAACCGGACGAAAGCCGGGCACCAAGGTCTTTACGGTGCGGTCGGGCGTGCCCGGCGGCCCGGCCCTGATCATCGAACAAGGAGAGCGGGCCTAGGCGCCCTGTGCGCCGCGTTTGACCCCTGCTAAGACGACCCAATGCAAGCCTTTACCCGTATCGACGCCAAGATCGCCCCGCTGCCGCTGGCGAACATCGACACCGATCAGATCATCCCCAAGCAGTTCCTCAAGACCGTGGAGCGCGAAGGCCTGGGCCGCGGCCTCTTCTACGATTTCCGCTTCGACGAGAACGGCAAGGAAAAGGGCGACTTCGTCCTCAACCGCCCGGAATACAAGGGCGCGGCGGTGCTGGTGGCCGGCGACAATTTCGGCTGCGGCTCGTCCCGTGAGCATGCGCCCTGGGCGCTGATGGACTTCGGGATCAACTGCGTCATCTCCACGAGCTTCGCGGACATTTTTTATAACAACTGCTTCCAGAACGGCCTGCTGCCGGTGGTGCTGAAGGCCGACGAGGTCCAGGCCCTGATGGAAGAGGCCAAGGGCGGCAATCACCTGGTCACCGTGGACCTGGAGAAGCAGACCGTCGTCTCGCCCTCCGGCCAGACCTTCAGCTTCGAGATCGACCCGGCCCGCAAGGAAAAGATGCTCAAGGGCCTGGACGCCATCGGCGAGACCCTGCAGGCCGTCAGCGCCATCGACAGCTTCGAGGGCAAGCGCGCGATCAGCCAGCCGTGGCTGGAGCGGGCGTGAGCCTGATCATCGCCGGGACGATCCGGGTCCCGGCGGAACACCTCGACGCCCTGCGGCCGCACATGCGCGCCATGGTCGAGGCCAGCCGCGCCGAGGATGGCTGTGTGCAGTACGCCTATGGCGAGGACGTGTTGGAGCCGGGTTTGATCCGCGTGTTCGAAATCTGGCGCGACCAGGCCGCGCTCGACGCCCATTTTCAAAGTCCCCACATCGCCGCTTGGCGCAGCGTGTGGCCGGGCCTGGGCGTGGCCGACCGGCGCCTCACGCTCTATGAGGCAGGCGCCGAGCGCCCGCTCTAGGCCGCGGCGCGCAGATTGGCCCGCGCGCCCTGGGACTGCGGGCGATAGACCTCCGCGGGGCTGCGGAACAGCAGGTCGATCTGGAAGCGCATGGCCGCCTCGGCGGCATAGCGGGCGCGCAGCTCCACCGCGCGGCGGATCACCCGCGGGATCTCGACCTCTTCGGGGATGCGGAACAGGCCCAAGCGCTCGCAGAAGCGGCCGACGTCGCCGCGCGAGCTGAGCATCGAGATCGGCATCGACAGGATCAGGCCGACCGCGAGCGGGCTGGTCCAGGCCAGCAGCATGGGATCGAGCCGATAGGCCGCGACCGTCCAGCCAATCCCGATCAGGGTGTGCAGGCCGTGACGCTTCCAGCCGTCCTTGAACTTCATCTTGCCGTCGTCGCGCTGTTGGGCGGCCCAGCCGGAGTGGCGGCCGCGCAGCACGTCAGCGACGGCCAGGCTGTGCATGAACATGAAGATCGGGGCCATCAGCGCCGACAGCGCGACCTCGGTGACCACGCCGAGCGCGAGCTGGCGCCGACCGCCGCAGGCCTGGCGGGCGACGCGATCGCGCGCCGTCAGCACCGCGCCCATGATCTTGGGCGCCGAGAGCAGCACCATGGTCAGGATAAACAGGCCCAGCGCCATGGGGCCGGAGGCCTGGCCGATGCTGTCTCGCTGTTCGAACCAGACGAAGGCGCCGGCGGCGAGAAAGGCGAGCCAGAGCGGCGCGGTGAGATAGGCCAGCACGCCTCGGGCCAAGTGCAGGCGGCTCACCCAATGGAAGCCGCGAGCGCCGAGGATGGCGCTGTGCTGCAGGTTGCCCTGGCACCAGCGCCGGTCGCGCACCGCCATGTCGACCAGCGAAGGCGGCGCCTCCTCGTAGCTGCCGGTCAGTTCCGGCGCCATCCGAACGGCCCAGCCGCCGCGGCGCAGCAGCGCGGCCTCGACGAAGTCGTGGCTCATGATGTGGCCGCCGAAGGGCTTGCCGCCCTTCACGTGCGGCAGGCCGGCGCATTCGGCGAAGGCGCGGGTGCGGATGATGGCGTTGTGGCCCCAGTAGTTACCCTCGGCCCCTGACCACCAGTCCTGGCCCCGGGCGATGATCGGGCCATAGATGCGGCCGGCGAACTGCTGGAGGCGGGCGAACAAGGTCGTCGCGCCAATGATGTTGGGCAAGGTCTGGATAAGGCCCGCCTTCGGGTCCTTCTCCATGGCGGCGGTCAGGCGCACGATGGTGTCGCCGGTCATCAGGCTGTCGGCGTCGAGAATGATCATCGACTCGTAGCCGGCCCCGAACTTCATAACCCAGTCGGCGATGTTGCCGGCCTTGCGGTCGCGGTTCACCGGCCGGCGGCGATAGAAGATGCGATCGGACGCATCCAGCCGCAGGCGCAGGCGCACGACGCCGGTCGCCTCGGCCTGGGCGATGGCCGCGTCGCGCGTGTCGGACAGGACGTAGATGTCGTAAAGCTCGGCGACGCCGAGGGCGTCGAGCTCCTCGTAGATGGCCTGGGCTCCGGAAAGGATTCGCCCTGGATCCTCGTTGTAGGTCGGCATCAGCAGGGCTGTGCGCGAGAAGACGATCGGCTGCGGATCGACCGGCGAGACGGCGCGGGCGCGCAAACCCAGCAGGAAGCCCGCCGTGGCGCTGACGAAGGCGAAGGCCACCCAGGCGAACAGCACCACGAAGAGGCTGAGCATCAGCCAGTCAGCCGGGCTGTAGCCCTTGGGCGCCAGCAGGCCCGCCATCACCGCTGCGGCGGCGGCGGTCGATGCGCCGGTCGCCGCCAACAGCAGCGTGCGGCGCCAAGGATGGCTGTCGGCGAAGCTTACCCGCGCGCCGCCCACATTGTCCCGCTCCAGGCTCTGGACGGGCATGTCCAGCGCGTTGCGCTTGGGCAGCGTCTGTAGGGCAGGCTCCACCCTGGGCTTCCAGGGCGTCGCCGCCCTGCGGGCGGTTACGCGGTCCATCGGTAAAGCCACACCTCGGAAAGGGGTTTGCCGGAACGCACTAGTTCGGCGCGAAGCTCTACCGTACGGACCTGCCTAGGGTCGAGTTCGAAACTCAGGCGGGCCCCGTTGGTTTCCGGGTTCGAATGTAAAGTAACGTCATGGATCTGGCCGGCCGCCGCGGTGACATTCGCGCGCAGGTCGTCCACGGAGACGCCTGCGGGCAGGTCGAAATCGATCACGAAATGCCGCCTGCGGGTGATGGCGTTGAGCCCTGCGCGGGTATCGATCACATGGGCCAGGCCGGTGGTCCGAGGCTCCATCCCCCAGTTCAGGCGATAGGCGAAATCGGCGCTGCGGCCGGCGCGCAGGCCGCCCTGCGGCGTCCAGAACGCGACCATGTTGTCGTCGAACTCGGTCTGGGTGGGCAGCTCGACCAAGCGGATCCGCCCGGCGCCCCATGATCCTTTTGGCTCGACCCAGAGGCTGGGGCGGCGTTCGTAGCGCGCCTCGAGATCCTGGAATGAGGCGTAGCGCCGCTCGCGCTGGATGAGGCCGAACCCTCTCGGCCCCTTGTCGCCGAAGTCGCTGAGCTGCACGTAGCCGGGATTGGACAGCGGCCGCCAGATCCGCTCTCCGGCGCCGTTGGCGATCGCCAGGCCGTCGGAGTCGTGGACCCGCGGCCGGAAGTCGTCGAACCGCCGCGTCGCGTCCCCGGCGAAGAAGAACATGCTGGTCAGCGGTGCGACCCCGATGTTTGGGATCGCCTTGCGGGCGAAGATCCGGCAGCGGACGTCGAAGATCGTGGTCTCGCCAGGCGTGATCACGAACCGGTAGGCCCCGGCGCAGCTCGGACTGTCCATCAGGGCGTGAACCACGAGGCTGCGGTCGCCGCGGGCGGGGCGCTCGATCCAGAACGACTTGAAGGTCGGGAATTCTTCCTTCTCGCCGGCCCCGATGGCGAGGCCCCTGGCCGAGAGCCCATAGAGCATGCCCTTGGCCACCGCGCGGAAGTAGGACGCGCCGAGGAACACCGCGACCTCGTCGTAATAGTCGGGCGTGTTGAGCTGGTAGTGAATGCGGAAGCCGGCGAAGCCCAGGTCCGACGGCAGACCCGCGGGGGCGCCGTGCTTGAAGTTGAACTGGTCGGCGGAATAGGCGATCGGCCGCGCCTGACCGTCGGCGACCTCATAGAGGTCGACCCGTTCCTTGAAGAGATGGCCCCGGTGGAAGAACTGCAGTTGAAAGGGCAGGCCCTCAGCCTTCCAGTAGGACTGGGCCGGGTTGAAGCGGACGTCGCGATATTCGTCGTACGACAGGCGCGACAGGGCCGCCGGCAGGTCGCGCGACGGCGGCGTGTAGGGGCGGCGCGCCAAGGCTCGGGCCATGGCGCGGACCTCGCCTTCGCTGAAGCGAGTGGGGGCCGCCTGGGCGGTCCCTGCTGCGGCAAGGCCCGCCAACGGAAGGGCGGCGATGACATCGCGGCGAAGAAGCGTTCGGCTTGTTTCAGGTGCTGGAGATGCCACGCGGGTCCGAGGTCAGCTTTCAGAACGACTGGACCGTCTCAGGTCCGGGTGAGGCGAAACCAAGGCAGAGTCGCGAGTTTCACCCAGGAGTTGTGCGCCTGGAGCCCATCTGCGCGATTTTGTCTCGATCCGAACCAGCCTTTGCTCGAAAAGAACCTGAGCTATTGGCCGGCCGTCTTCACCAACGCCGCTGAAGCTTTCGCGTTGCAACCGGGCTTTGGGGTTTGCGCGCCGCCGCTCTTCGCATAGGAGATCGCCTCCTGACTTTGCGTGCGCTTTCAAAGGGGGCCCGACATGACCGACCTGCTTCTGTTGCCCGGCGACGGGATCGGCCCCGAAGTGACGCGTCAGGCCCGCCGAGTGGCCGAGGCGGTGGCGTCCGACCTGGTGATCGAGGAGCGCTTGTTCGGCGGCTCCAGTTACGACGCCCACGGCCTGCCGCTGACCGACGAGACCCTAGCCGCCGCCAAGGCCGCCAAGGCCGTGCTGATGGGCGCCGTCGGCGGCCCGAAGTGGGCCGGCGCGCCGCGCGACAAGCGGCCGGAAGCGGGTCTGCTAAACTTGCGAGCCGGCATGGAAGTGTTCGCCAACCTGCGCCCTGCCCTCTGCTTCGAAGCCCTGGCGGACGCGTCCAGCCTCAAGCGCGAGTTGGTCCAGGGCCTGGACTTCATGATCGTCCGCGAGCTGACCGGCGGCATCTATTTCGGCGCCCCGCGCTTCATTGAAGAGCTGCCGGAAGGCGGCAAGCGCGCTGTGGACACGCAGGTCTATACGACGGCGGAGATCGAGCGCGTGGCCCGCGTGGCCTTCGAACTGGCCCGCGGCCGGCGCAATAAGGTGCATTCGGCCGAGAAGTCGAACGTGATGGACTCCGGCCTGCTGTGGCGCGAGGTGGTCACCGACCTGCACAAGCGCGAATACGCCGACGTCGAGCTGGAGCACATCCTGGCCGACAACGCCGCGATGCAGATCGTCAAGAATCCCAAGCAGTTCGACGTCATGGTCACCGACAACCTGTTCGGAGACATCCTGTCGGACGCGGCCGCGCAACTGACCGGCTCGCTGGGCATGCTGCCTTCGGCGGCGCTGGGCGTGGCGGGCAAGCCCGGCCTCTATGAACCGATCCACGGCTCGGCCCCCGACATCGCCGGCCAGAACCTGGCCAATCCCCTTGCCGCGATCCTGTCGCTGGAGATGGCCCTGCGCTGGTCCCTCGGCCGCGCCGAGGCCGCCGACAAGGTCTATGCCGCGGTGGTGCGGGCGCTGGAAGGCGGCGCGCGGACCCGCGACCTGGGCGGGGCTCTCACCACCGAACAGATGGGCGATGCGGTGCTCGCCGCGCTTTAGCGGCGTCCTGCAACACGTCGGACAAAAACGGGAGGCGCGGCGAACAAACGCAGCATCTCCCGATTGCATTTTTGCGCGGGATAGGACATGGGGACGCCCGCATGAGAGACCTTAAGAACAACAGTTTCCAAGACCGCGCGTCCACCTCCCTCGAGGCGAAGAAGGCCCTTCTGGCCAAGATGAAGGCGAAGCCCACCGTCACGGCCGAGCCTGGTACGGACCGCGCATCCGTCAAAGCAGCCCAACTCGCAGAGATCCGCGCGAAGCGTGAGATCGAGCGCGCCGAGAAGCGCCGGGTCGCGGCCGAGGCCGACGCTCTGCGCCGTGAGATCGAAGCTTTCAACGCCGAGACCGCCGAGCTGGAGCTGCGCCAGAAGCAGAAAGAAGCGCGCGACGCTCGCTATGCAGCCCGCAAGCAGCGGCGCAAGTAAGACTCCTTAGTCCGGGTGGTCGGCCGCCGAGGCCGGCGCGACGTGGGGCGGAAACGCCGCGGCGAGTGGCTCGTACTTCGTGCGGGCCCGCTCCAGCCGTGCGCGCATGTCCGCCGCCGCATCCGGGAAATTGAGCGCCACGCTGTAGTTCTCGCCCGGATCGACATCCATGTCGAATAGCAGCGGATAGCGATCGAGGGCGATGTCGTAGGTTCGGTAGTAGGACCTGGCGACATACTTCCAGCGCGGCGTACGGACGGCCGCGACCTTTTCGTTGTCGAAGAGCACGATCTCTTCGTGCGGCGACTCCTGCCCGCCGCCGAGCACCGCCGAGATATCCTTCCCGTCCAGTTCGCGGTCGCTCACCGCCGGCTTGCCCGCCATGGCGAGCAGGGTGGGCAACAGGTCGAGATTGCTGGCCAAGGCCGGGCTGACGTGGCCCGCGGGCAGCGCGCCCGGCCGGCGGGCGATGAACGGCACCCGGAAGCCGCCGTCCCAAGCCGACCCGCCCTTGCGGTCGCGGAACGGGCCGGACGAGCCCTCGAACCAGGGCCCGTTGTCCGAGGTGAAGACGACCATGGTGTCTTCGTCGAGGCCCAGGGCCTTCAGCCGCTCAAGCAGCCGGCCGACATTGAGATCGATTTCCTCAACCACCTCGCCATAGGCGCCGCCGGGCGAGCCGGTCAGGTCGTCCGGGTTGGGCTTCAGCGGCACATGCGGGGCGGTCAGCGCCAGCAGCACGAAGAACGGCTGCTCGCGATGCTGCTCGACGAACGCGATGGTCTGGCCGAAGAACCATTCAGTGAGCTTGGCGAAGTCGGCCTTGCTCTCGGTCATCGGCGTGGTGGCGTTGTCGTAAAGCGCCAGCGGCTTCATGTCGTGGCTGTAGGGCAGGCCATAGAAGCGGTCGAAGCCATAGGCCATCGGCGGCCAATGCGGCGCCGCATGCCCCAGGTGCCACTTGCCGATCAGGGCGCTGGCGTAATCCTCGCCGAGAGCTTTGGGAATGGTCAGCGCGTCCGGCGGCAGGCCCTTGGTGTCGGCCGGCTGCAAAACCTCGTGGGCCAGGCCGTTGCGGATCGCGAACTGGCCGGTAAGCAGGCCCGCGCGCGAGGGGGTGCAGACGTTGGCCGAGGCGTAGAAGTCGGTGAGCCGGACTCCCTCCTCAGCCATCTGGTCGAGATGCGGGGTGCGGATCACCTTGCCGCCGTCGCATCCAAGGTCGCCATAGCCGAGGTCGTCGGCGAGGATCACGATGAAACTGGGTTTGCGCATGGGCGCAGCATTGACCGCGGCTGGGCCGCTGTCACTCAGGAAAGCTTCAGCGTCCAGGTTTCGTCGACGAGGCCTGGGGCGAGCGCCTCGTTGGGGCTGGTGGCCGTCAGTTGGAAGCCGGCGCCGGCATAGATGCGCCGGGCGGCCTTGAGTTGGCTCTGGGTCCAGAGGGTGAGTTCGTCGTAGCCGGCCGCGCGAGCGAAGGCGATGCACGCCTCAACCAGGCGCTTGCCCAGCCCGAGGCCACGGGCGGCTGGCTCCAGCAGCAGAAGGCGTAGCTTGGCCTGGCCTGGCCGCGCGCCCTTCACCAAGAAGATCGAGCCGAGCCGTTCGCCCCCGCGCTCGGCGATCCAGCACCGCTCGCGGGCCGGATCGAAGTCGCGGACGAAATCGGCGACAATGCCGGCCACCAGCGCCTCGAACCGCAGGTCCCAGCCCTGTTCGCGGGCGTAGAGCGCGCCATGACGGCTGACGACCCAGCCCAGATCGCCCGGCAGCGGATCCCGCAGGATCACCTCGCCGTCCCCGCCGCCGCCCAGCAAGGCCTCCACTTGCGCCATGGCGGCGGTGAGCTCGGTCTTCTGCACGGGGCTCAGCGGCCCCACCAAGTCCTCGACGGCGCCTTCAGCGACGGCGCGCCAGGCGCCGTAGGTCTTCGCCCCCTCGGACGTCAGGCGTGTTGGGCGGCTACGCGCGTCGGTGGGGCTGGCGTGGCGCTCGACCAGCCCCTCGCGCTCGAAACGCTTGACGATCCGGCTCAGATAGCCGGGATCGAGGTCGGTCAGCGCCAGCAGCGCCTTGTGGGTGACGCCGTCTGCGGCCTGGGCGATTTCGTGAAGCACCCGCATCTCAGCCAGGCTGTAGGGCGATCCCAGGTGGGCTGCGTCGAGCGCGCCTATGGCGCGGGTATAGAAGCGGTTGAAGCGTCGAACGGCGGCGACGGTGTCAGGCATGGCGATGTCTCCCAACCGGGAGGCTTCAATCATATAGTTGCCGGAGTCAAATAATTAGCCGGCGTTGCGAGGATTGCCACGACCGGCCGTGGCTCTACAGTCGCCCGCCATGCAAGCCCTGTTCACTCGCGCTGCTTACGAGCGGATCGCCGACCGCCTGCCCACCGTTGCTCCGAACCTGGAGGTCCTGATCGCCGAACCGGATGGCGCATTGACCAGGGACGGCCATGCGGTCGATCCGGCCTCGCTGGCCGCCGAGGTCTGGTGGCTGACCGTCGACGCCTTTGGCAAGCGGGGCGGCGGCTATTTCACCCGTCTGGCGGAATCGACCACGGCGCGCTGGGTGCAGACCGCCTTCGCAGGCGTCGAAAACCCGATGTTCAAACCGCTGGCGCGGGCGGGGCTGACGGTCACCAATTCCAGCGCCCAGGCGCCAGCCATCGCCGAGTACGTGACGATCCACGCGCTCAGCCTGCTGCATCCGATCGCCGCCCAGGCCGGCCATCAGGCCGCCCACGAATGGACACCGGTGAACTTCCGCGAGGTGGGGCAGACCCGCTGGCTGGTGATCGGCTTCGGCCACATCGGCCAGGAGATCGCCAAGCGAGCCAAGGCGTTCGGAGCCCATGTGGAGGCGGTGCGCCGCTCGACCTCGGCCGAGGGCCTGGCCGACAGCGTCAGCACCCTCGCCGACCTGCCCAGCCGGCTGCCGGACGCCGATGTCGTCGTGCTGGCCTGCGCCCTGAACGATGAGACCCGCGACATTGCCAACGCCCGCTTCTTCGCGGCGATGAAGCCAGGTGCGATCCTGGTCAATATCGGCCGCGGCGGCCTCGTGGACGAAGACGCCCTTCGCGCCGCCCTGGACGAGGATCGCCCGGCCCACGCGGTGCTCGATGTCTTCAAGACTGAGCCCCTGCCTGCGGACGCCTGGTTCTGGGATCATCCCAAGGTGCGGGTGACGCCCCATGCCTCCAACCGCGGCGAGCTCACCGGGCCCCGCGGCGATGAGCTCTTCCTCGACAATCTGGGCCGCTATGTCCGCGGGGAGGCGCTGCGCAACCCGACCAATCCTGCGGACATCGGCGTCGGCTAGGCCTCGTTCTAGGCGGTTTGCGCCTCCACCTTCGGGTTGAGTTTCAGGGCTTGGGCGCGGTCCAGGTCGGCGCCCGCCTTGTCACCGAGTTCGAGTTTCGAGCGTGAGCGGCGAAGCAGAGCCTGGGCGTCTTGCGGATCGAGCTTGATTGCCTGGTCGAAGGCTTCGGTTGCGGAGATGTGGTCGCCGAGGGTCGCATAGATCTGCCCCTGGAATCGGTAAAGGCCTGACTGGGGCGCGATCTTGATCGCCTCGGCCAAATCACGCAGGGCGCGATCGTTTTTGCCCAGTTCGAATTGAGATTCGGCCCTGCTCACCAGCGCAAACGCGTTCCCTGGATCGATTGCGATGGATGCGTCGTAGTCGGAGATCGCCTTTTCGTGCTGACCCTCTCCAGAGAGCACGTGTCCCCTATACGCCAAGGCCATCGCCGACTTCGGGTCGATCTTTATCGCGGCGTTGAGGTCGGCCAGCGCCTGTCCGGTGTCGCCGGCGTCGTAACGGGTAAGGCCGCGGCCGGCGACGAGTTCGGCGTTCGCGGGATCCAACGACACCGCGCGGTCATAGCTCTTTAGTGCTTCTTTCGTCTTGCCTGTGGCGGCCAGGATTTCCGCGCGGTTCCACCAGGCGATCATCGACGTGGGATCGCGCCGGGTGACTTCGGTGTAGCCGGCCAGCGCACGATCGTTATCGCCGGCGGCCTGATAGGCGGACGCCAAGGCGACGCGGATCCCGTTCTGGTCCGGATGCGACTTCAACAGGGTCTTGTAGGCGTCCACGGACTCTTGGAAGCGTTCGAGGCGGTAGAGCGTCGCGGCGCGTTCGCGTCCGATTTCCTCGTTGCCGGGACTGATGGAAAGCGCCATTTCGAAGGTTGCGAGCGCTTCTTCCGGTCGATCGAGATCATTGAGTGCGATGCCAATCATGTAGGGATATGCGGGCTCCGACGGATCCAGTGCGTAGGCTGCCCGGAGATCGGCCAGCCCGGCCACCTTGTCGCCCTCCACCGAGTTCAGGAGGCCTCGTTGAAGAAGCGCCGGCGCATTGGGACCCCTGGCGAGAACCGCCTCGAGATCAGCCCTGGCTTTCTTCCGCTCACCTACGTCGTAGTAGGCCATGGCGCGAAGGAGCAGCGCATCGCTGTTCTCGGGCGCCGCGCGCACGGCCGCCTCGGCCTGGGCCAGGGCGGCCTGAGGCATCTCCGCATCGGTGTATATCCGACTTAGAGCGATCAGGGCTTCGACGTCGTTCTGGTCGCGGGCGATCGCGGTCTCCAAGGCGCTGACCGCCTCCTGAACCTTGCCGGCGTCCAGCAGGGCGTTGGCGCGCTCGACATCTGGCGACAAGGCGAGGGCGGGGGTGGCGCAGGCCAAGGCCAGCGCCAGGCACAAGGGCAGGCGAAACTTCATTTCGTGGTCTCCGGAATGGCGGTGACAATGATCGGCGGCGCCGTGAGCCAGGTGGCGGCGGCGCGCTTGACCTCGTCGAGTGAAAGCGAGGCCAGCATCCGTGGGGCTTCGATGAGCCGCCCGGGGCGATCGGGTTCGCGCGGCGAATAGCTGAGATAGGCGGCGATCCAGGCGATATCGGTCTGGTTTGCCTGGGCGGCCGCCACTAAGGGCCCGCGAGCCGCCTCCAGCATCTGCGGCGTGATCTCGCCTGCCGCCAGACTGGCGGCGACCGCGCGAAGCTCGGCCTGGACAACGGGGAGGTCGGTGGGTGCGCTCTCGACCAGAGCTTGGATATGCCCCTGATCGGCGCGCTCGACTTCGGCGGCCAGCGTGACTTCGGGCGCATAGCTCTTGCCCAGGCGCTCGCGGATGGCGTGGCGGGCGGAGTCGTTGAAGATTGCGGCCAGCAGGTTCAGCGCCGCGACCTCACGTCGCCGTTCCGGCGCCCCGACGAAGGTCGGCCAGGCCATGACCAGCCCCGCCCGCTCAGCTGGGCCCTTGTGGCGGACGCTGATCGGCGCCGGCGTAGCTTCGGGGAAGCGTTGAAAATTGGCGCGGGACCGCGCCCCGGTTCGAGGGGTCCGTGCGGGCAGGGTCCCGAAGCTTTGCGCGACCCATGTGGTGGCTTCGGCCTCTGTCAGGTCGCCCACCAGGGTGATCTCGATCGGCGCCGTCGTCACTGGGCCGCGCAACAGGGCGGCGAAGTCGCGGGAGGTCAGCGCCGAGATTTGAGCTTCCGGCGTCCGGGCCAGCGTCGCGCCGGGAGTCTGCGTCGCCCTCAGCGCATCCAGCGCCATCGCGAGGGGCGAGGCGTCCACCGCCCGATAGTCTGCGGCCACGATCGCTGGGATCTTTCCGTCCAGGTCGGCGCGGAAGCCCGGGTCGCGGAAAAAGGTGGCGATCAGCAGGAGCTGGTTCTGCAGCCGGCTGACGAAGGCGTCGGTGGAAAGCTCGAAGCTCTGGGCCGCGACGGCGAGTTCGAAGCGAAGGGGTTCCTGGCCGACGATCGACTCGAGTTCGACGTAGCTGTGGCGGCCGAGGCCGCCAAGCGCGAAGAAGTCGGTCGCCAGCCCCGCTTCGTCCAGATGGCGCGGGCCCAGTTCCTCGCGACCGCCGCCGAAGTCGATCAGCAGTTCGGCCTTTCCGGCGGCCGCCTGGCTTTCCTTGAAGTTCAGGATCACGCCGTTGGCGAAGCGCAGGCGGACGAAGTCGGGGGCAGCGAACGCCTCGCGCTTCGTCACGACGCCCGGCGCGTCGAACATGCCATAAGCCCACTGGGCGGTAGAGGCTACGGCGGGCGTCTGCGCGGCGAGCTCCGTCTGCTGATTGCGCTCCCAGGCGGCGAGAACGGCCTCGCGAGGCGGCGGCTTGGGCATGATCACCGCGATGAGCGGTCCCGCGCCTGTCCAGTCGGCCTTCCAGGCGGCCCGCAGCCCGCCGGGGTCGAGCCCGGCGATCGCCTGGTTGAAGACCCGCATGGCCTCACGCGGCTCCATGACGATCTCGCCGCCCAGCAGGCTGTAGGCGAGCCCCGAGGCGAACGCTGACGACGTGGGCGCGAGCCCCGCCTGGACATAGCCCAGCAGGCCGCTGCGGACGTTCTGGATCGCCGCGCCGAGTTCGTCCTCGGTCACGTCGCGTTCGGAGAAGCTGCGGATCTCGCCTTGCAGCGCTGCGAGCTGGCGCTCCCAATCTTCGCCGGCCAGCATGGCGCTCACGCAGACCTTGGTCGCGTCGGGGCTGCTGACGATCTCGGGGTCGGCGAGGGTGATCGTCGGTTCAGCCACGGCCAGGCGCGTGAGCCGTCCGTGAAGGGCCTCCGCCCACACCTCACGCAAAGCTTGGCGGCGTGCAGCGGCCATGCCGCGTCCGCGCTTCGGCGTCGGCGGCGCCAGGCGGCAGATGGCGATGCTGGGGCTGACCGCCGGCCGCGCCAGGAGAAGCGCGTCAGGGCCGCGTTGCAGGTTCGGCCCAGCGAGCGCTGGCGGCTGACCTGCCTCGCCCGCTGGCCGCCAGTCCCCGAAGACCTCGGCGATCTCCGTTTCGAGCGCCGAGAGGTCCTGTACGTCGCCGACCACCACCACGATCGCCCGTTCGGGGCGGTACCAGCGGCGATAGAACGCCTCCAGACTCTGGCCGCTGATCGCCTGGATCGTCTGAAGGGCGCCGATCGGCGGGCGCCTGGAGCTGAGGAGCTCCGGCGCCTGGAACGCGGTCAGCGCCTCCGCGATCAGGGTGTTGGGATCTTGGCGGGCGCCGCGCTCGGCCAGCACGACCCGACGCTCGCGGTCGACAGCGGCCGGGTCGAAGCGGATGCCGTCGGCGACGTCGCGCAGCCAGCGGAAGGCCAGGGCGCGTTCCTTCGGGCCATCGTGCGGTAGATCCACCAGATAGAGCGTCGCATCCAGAAAGGTGAAGGCGTTCTGGTCGCGGCCGAAGCCAACGCCGATCGGCGCGAAAAGCGGCTCGAGCTCGCCCTCGGGAAATCGCCGGGTGTCGCGAAAGGCCATGTGTTCGATGAAGTGGGCGGCGCCGCGCTCCTGGTCGGTCTCGAGCATGCTGCCGACATCAAGGGCCAGGCGCAGCGACAGGCCGCCCTGAGGGGTCGGGTTGCTCTTGATGGCGTAGCGAAGGCCGTTGGCCAGGACCCCGCGGCGGATTGCGGGGTCTTCGAGCAAGGCCTGAGCCCCGCCCGTATCAGCCGCGTGCGCGGCCGTTCCCAGCGCCAGCCATAGACCGGCGGCGAGGATCGCCCCCAACCTCACCCTGTAATCCCCCCGATAGCTCAACCTTGGCTATATGGAGAAGAAAAGAATGAAAAGTGAACATTGGCAAGGGGCGCCGCCTGAAAGGCGAGTCCGCTCGCGCCTCAGGATTCCACGGTCATCTGGGTCTGCAGCACCAGGGCCAGCAGTTTGCCC
>JAEXKM010000156.1 GCA_023445705.1 Pseudomonadota bacterium | reverse complement strand
TTCGCGGCGTTGGTGCCCAGCTCGTGCAACGCCAACACCAGAGGCACGCAGCTTTGAGATGGCAACCGGCAGGGCTGGCCGTGCAGTTCGATCACGCCGCGCCCGCGAAATGGCCGGACGGCGGCCTCGGCCAATTCGGGCATTTGTGCGACCTCCAGAGCATCGCGTGAGAGCACCTTGTTGGCGTCGGCGATCGCCTGCAAGCGCTCGCTGAACGCCGCGTAGAACTCCGCCGGGGTCTCGGCATGGCGCACCATCTGTCGGGCCAGCGCCTGGATCACGGTGAGGGTGTTGTTCACCCGGTGCTGCAGTTCCAGATTAAGCTCGCGCTCGCGCTGCGCGCGCTGGTCCAGTTCGATGACGGATCGGCGAAGTGCGTCGGCGGCCGCAATGATCAAGAGCCCCAACGCCAGAAAGCCCGCGGTGGCGACCAACTCTTCTCGCCCCAGACTGAAAGCCATCAGCGGGGGCTGGAACATGAAATTGGCGAGCAGCGCCGCCCCAGCCAGAACGGCGGCCCCCCACGCCCAGCCGAGACCCATGGTGGCGATGAGAACGGCAGGGAAAAAGGTCAAGAAAGGGACGCCTGCGACCCATGGGTTTAGCGCCAAGCGCAGGAGGATCGCAAAGATGAGGGCCAGCCCCGCCCAAACTGGAGCGTAGGCTCTTTGCCCCTGCCGGCTCAAGATGATGCGCCGAACCAGTCCGATGCGTGTCATGCGATCGCCACGGCGGGGCCCCTCCCTCGGATGACGAGCTTATCTATAGCTGGATGAGCTTACATTCACCTTTGTTCGTCGATCGAGGCGCGATTGAGCACTAGGACCTGTTGGCAGGCCCGCGCTTTTGTTCTGGTTCTAAACGAACGGCGCCTGGGCTAGCCGAAAAACGCCGCCAGCAGGACATCAGAGCGATCAGGCTTGAGGTTTACGCCGGGACGCCTGGGCTTTTTGCATCATCGCCGACGCCTGATGAGCATCTGGGCCGTCGGGGCCGGCGGCTTGGCGCGAGGCCTTGCCTGTTCGCTCCGCCCCGGACTTCGAGACAAGACCGGGGCGTTCGCCGGGCGGCTGAGCGGCGTTCGCCTTGCGACCGTCGGACTGGGGGGAAGAGCGAGCCATCTTAAGCCTCATTAACTGTTCAAGGCGGCAAGCCGCGGGCCAAAGGAAGGTTGCTTCCGCTCCTGGGCGGATCACTAAAAAAATATCGAAGATTCTTGCGGTTGAACGGCGATCCTCCGGCCGTCAGCGGCGTTGAAAACAGGGGTTGTTACAGCGGAAAAATTGCTTTGCTTGCTAAGCCTTACAGTTGGGACCTGCAGTCTTGATCCCACAACATCTCGAACTCATCGACGGCGCCAAGGTCGTCCCCACCACCAATCGGGAACAGTGGCTGACAAACTTCGCGGTTCTACTTCGTCCCTGGTTCCGGGCCCGCGACTTTGAGATTCCGCTTCGCGTGCGGTTGGGGGTCGGGGCGCTCTCGGCCAATCGACGCGTCCTGGGTGTCTGTCATACGAAACTCGATCGTGATGGTTTCCGACACATCACGATCTCGCCCTTCTTCGACGATCCGGTCTTGGTGGGGGCGGTGCTGGTTCACGAGCTGATCCATGCCATCTTGCCCGAGCGAGAAAACCACGGCCGCGCCTTTGCTGAGGCGGCCGAAAAGCTTGGCTTGTTACGACCCGTGACTCGTGTGGCGGCCGGCCCTGAACTTCAAGCGCACCTCCAGCGCCTGGCGCGCCAGGTCGGCCCCTATCCGCATCGGGCGCTGTGGGCATAGGAGCCTCACGCTCTGCCGCGCCCAAGCCCTCAGCACTCTTTGATGCGCGAAGGCTCCGCGCGCCGAGGGCGCACAGGCTTGGCTACAGTCGAATAATGACCGCGCCTATCGCGCCTGCCCGAGGACTGCTCAGCAACTGGTTTCCTGATGTTGGCAGGGCCCGCCTGCGCCCTTTCGTACCTTCGGTAGTCGCGATTTTCCGCCTCCTCGGTCGGGTTACGGTCGAACCGCGCTGTTCTCAGGGCGGCAGCGCGCCGGCACGCCGCGCGTAGATGCGGGGCGGATCGAACCAGCCCACAAACCGACCGCTGCGACTTAGGATGTGGCCGAGCGGGCTTTGGGCCGAAAGCGCCACAGCAATAGCGGCCAAGTCATCATCGCCCTCGAACTGGAGGAGCGTATCGGACCCTAAGATTGCAAGCTCGTAAGTCTCCATGCCAAGCCTCGGTTGTAAGAGCCCGCACGCACGGCTAGCCCACAACCTCAGCAATCGCTGACTCGCGGAGGGGTTCCACTGGCTGGAGACTTTGGACGCGGCACTCTCATCTCATTCGAACTCTTGTCGAAATTCTCCCGCTCAAGCTGGAACAGGGTGGAAGGCGAGCGGTTGGCGAATGAACACGGAGAGCCCTTCATGCCGACGCCACCCCGCCCTGTTCAGAGCGATGCGCCCCCCACGGCCTATGTGGAGCAGCACGAAGTCGCAGAGGAAGCTGCGGAAGCCCTGGGGTGGGATGATGCCGCGGTCGTGGCCCGATCGGTGACGATCAATGCGCCCCGCGATGAGATTTATCGGGTCTGGCGGGACTTCGAACGGCTCCCTGAGTTCATGGAGAACATCCAATCGGTGCAGGTGGGCGCCGACGGCGTATCCCATTGGGTGGTCGCTGCGCCCGCGGGCCGCACGGTGGAGTGGGACGCGGTCCTCACCGAGGACGTCCCTGGCGCTGTGCTCGCCTGGGAGTCGGTCGCCGAGGCGGAAATCAAGAACGTCGGCCGCGTCGAATTCAAGGACGCAGCCCCGGGGCGTGGGACCGTGGTGACCGCGACGATCATCTACGATCCGCCCGGCGGGCAGATTGGCCAGATGATCGCCAAGCTCTTTCAACGCGAACCCAAACTACAGGCGCGGCGAGATCTGCGCCGCCTCAAGCAACTCCTCGAAACCGGCGAGATCGCGACAGCGCAAAGCCATAAGAGCTGAAAGGAGCCTCATGCGCGCCCTGACCTGGCATGGGAAGCACGACGTCCGCATGGAGACTGTCCCCGATCCGGAGATCATCAATCCGCGCGATGCGATCATCCGCGTCACGTCGACGGCGATCTGCGGCTCAGACCTGCACATCTACGACAGCTACATTCCGACCATGAAACCGGGCGACGTGCTTGGTCACGAGTTTATGGGCGAGGTCGTCGACGTCGGACCGAAATCGACATTGAAAAAGGGCGAGCGGGTCGTCGTCCCCTTCGTGATCGCCTGCGGCAAGTGTTTCCACTGCGAGCAGCAGCAGTTCTCGGCCTGCGACAACTCAAACCCTGCTGATAAGGCCGACATCTCCGAGGTGGCCTACGGCAGCGCGATGAGCGGGCTCTTCGGCTACTCGCATATGACCGGCGGCTACGCCGGCGGTCAGGCGCAGTTCGTGCGCGTCCCCTTCTCGGATGTCGGCCCGATCGTCGTTCCCGACGGTCTTGAGGACGACAAGGTGTTGTTCCTCTCCGACATTCTCCCAACCGGATGGATGGCTGCGGAGAACTGCGAGATCGAGCCTGGGGACACCGTCGCCGTCTGGGGCTGCGGGCCGGTCGGCCTCTTCGCTGTCCAGAGCGCGCGCCTTATGGGCGCTCACCGGGTGATCGCCATCGACCACTTCCCCCGCCGCCTGGAGCTTGCTCGGGCGATGGGGGCGGAGGTGATCAACTTCAAGGAAGTGAAGGTGCGCGAAGCGCTCCTGGAGATGACCGGGGGCGTTGGGCCCGACGCCTGTATCGACGCCGTGGGCATGGAGAGCCATGGCTTCACGTTGGACAACGCGGTGGACTTCGCCAAGGCGAGCGTTCGCTTGGGAACCGACCGACCGCATGTGCTGCGGGAGGTGCTGATGGCCTGCCGAAAAGGCGGACGGGTTTCCATTCCAGGCGTCTATGGCGGGTTTGGCGACAAGATCCCAATCGGGGCGATGATGCAGAAGGGCCTGCAGATCCGCACGGGCCAGACCCACGTCCAGAAATATCTGCGTCCGCTCTTGGAGATGATCGGCGAGGGCCGCATCGACACGACTTTTCTGATCAGCCATCGCTTGCCGCTTGAGGAGGCCCCTGAAGGCTACAGGATGTTCAAGGAAGAGCAGAATGAGACGACCAAGGTGGTCCTGAAGCCCGACTGGGAAACTGCGTCCGACGCCGCGCCCCGCCGGCCAACATGAGCCAGGGCGGGGGCGGCTTTCGGGCGCTGGTGTTGACGCACCCTTGCTCGGGATGTTCTCACCGGCGCCGCAGGCCCTGACGCCGATCGGCGCGTGATTACGAGGGGCGCCAGCGAACAGAGCAAGGCGCTTCAGACACGGCATGGGTGGTCAGTGGCCGGCCGGACCAGAAGCTGTCCTCTCAGCGCGGTCAGCTAGGCAGCCAGGGATAGCAAGCCCGGCTATCATCTGCGCCAGCCGGGCTTGCGCTGACACCTAGCACCTCACACGGATCGATCGCGGCCCAGTTCGTCCCGCGCGGCCTCCACGCCTGAACGCAGCACCGCTTCGGCCTTATCCACCAAAGAGCCGTCTTCCCCGGCCAAGCCTTGGTTCTCGGCCTCCTGCTTGACCGCGTCGAGGGCGGCCTCGCCAGAGGCGCGCAATCCCTTGGCCGCGGCCGCCAGCTTCTCACCGCCAGCCTCGACCAGGTCATCGCGCGCAGCCCCAAAACTGCGATCCTCAAGAACCGTCGAAGGCAAGGCTGCTCCAACCGCGACGCCGACCGCCAGGCCAAGAGCGCCGATGATCAAGGGCTCCTCGTGAAGGATGTCCTCGAAAGTCCGCGCAGCCTTGCGCCCGACTGAGCCGACCTGGTCGCCGACCCCGCGCATGCCCGCGACAGCATGGTCGGCGGCCCCGCCCAACGCCTCCTTCGCGCTGGATGCGGCCTCGCCCACCTTGCCGGCCACGCCGCTGGCCGCATCTTTGAGGCTATCGCCGGGCGAGGGGGCCATTGCGCCGCGCGCCGGGGGCGGATTCTGGTAGACGCCGGCGGCGGTGTCGCTAGCGCTCGTTCCGGACTTGCCCATCATGAGCCAGGCCATGCCGGCGCCGATCATCGCCAGGGCCATGGGGTTCTCGCGCACCTGTGCGCCGAGGTTATCCATCATCTCCCCGGCGCCCCCGCCCTTGAAGCTTCTGCTGATCTCGTCGATCAGCTGGCCGGGGCTCATCTTATCCTTGAGCGCATCGACGGTGCGATCAAGTTCGCTGCGGGCGGATTCTACTTCGCGCTCAATATCTTCTGAGGACCTGTTCATGTCACCTGTTCCTTAGCCAGCTGAGCGTCCTTCTCCACTTGTCGGAGGCTGCGCTCAGGCGTGAGCTCGCGCGGCGCGGCGGACTTGGCGCCGGCGCGAACCAGAATGAAACCCAGTACGGCGAGCGCCAATCCCACGACCAGGGAGGCCCAGCCCGCCCCCATGAGCTTGGCCAGGGCGATCACCACGGCCTGAACCAAAACGAGCAGCGCCACCATCAGGCAGATAGCGCCGGCGGCCATTTCGCCGGACGCTTTGACGAGCTGAGCGATCTTTTCGGAGATCTCCGCGCGAACCAGTTCGGATTCCTTGCGCAGCAATCCCGTGAGATCGCCGGAAAGATCACCGAGCAGTTGGGGGAGGGATCGGTTGTCGGCTTCGGCCATCATTGTGTCTCCCGACCGACAGCTTCGGAGGGCAAGGTTTCCGGCTCAGGCACGGCCATGTTTTCAGCCCCCACCTGATCCTGCGAGCCTGCCTCGCCAAAACCGGCCGGGCCTGTTGCGCGTTCACTGGCCTAGTGATGGGCCGAGCTGCGCGCGAACCGCCCGATGGCCAGGCCCGCAAGCACGGCGCCGGCGACAAAGGCGGTGGGATTGGTCCGCCCAAGATCACGAGCCGACTGCAACATCTGCTCGGGGCTCTTGCCGGCAAGGTTGCGGGTGAGGGACTGCAACCCATCGGCGGCTTGGCCGGCCAACTGGGCCGCGAAGGTCTGGTCCTGACGGTTCAGCTCATCGCCGGCCTGGCGGATGGCGTCGGCGAAAACGCCAAGGGCGTCGGCGACCTCGGAGGCCTTCTCCTCGACCTTGTCCGCCACCTGCTCACCGGCGCGCTCAGCAAAGTGCGCAGCTTCGCCCTTGAGGGCCGAGCCGGCCTCATCGAGCTTGTCGCGAGCCTGGGCGACCTGCCCGCGAACGTCGCTTTGATTGGGGTTTTGCGGGACGGCGCCGCCGGCGCTCCCGTCGGGATAGATACTCGACATCGCCTTCTCCTCGGAGGGCGGGCCCTCAGGCCAGACCCAGGAATGACAGAACCGCGAGTACGACGACGACTAGTCCGACCAAGTAGATGATACTGTTCATGCCCGCAGGGTCCCTTGTTGGAGACTTCTCAAGCGATTGCCTGGGGTTAGGTTCCTAATGCGAGGCTTGCCGCGGCGAATTTTGCGGCCTGCGCCAACCCTGCAGAACCAGCAGTTGGGGCAGTGACCCTCAGGGTTGAACCCTGACTGTTGGCGCCCGCCGTTGATGCAGGCTCAGTGGCTATTGGTCGAGCTTCGCGGGCCGAGCAGACTGATGAAAACACCTCAGACCCATTCGGCTCGGACACATGTTTGGTGTGCATCCGCAGCGACCGGCGCAAAGCGCCTGGGCTTGCTCCACTGCGCGGCGAGGCGTCATCTATCGCACCCCAAAGATCAGCCGCCGCAAGCCCTGCTCCCGCTCCACCGACGCCCCACCGCCCGGAGCTGGGCGCCCCCCGGAACTCTCTGACCGAAATCAGCTTTCTCCGAACAGGAGGAACGCGTCATGTCCGACGATCCCAAACATGTGGGCGAGCCCGACCCGAGCCGGGTCTCTGGCGAGGAGCCCTACGAAATCCACTATTTCGCCGCCAAGCACGGCATCACCACCGACCAAGCGCGGGATCTAATCGCCCGTCACGGGAACAATCGCAAAAACCTGGATGCAGCCGCGGCCCGGTTGAGAAGCTCGTGAGCGCAAAGGAAGCGGGACAACGTCGGGTCAGACGCGCCGCCGCCTCGCAACACCGCCGGAAAATCCCCTTATCCCTGAGCTAGATCGAGGGTCTATCGGATGCACGATTCAATGGTGACCATCGAGGAACAAGGCCGAGTATGGATCGGTCGCTACTGGGTCCGAGATGGCGTCCTCATCGTCACCGCCGCCTATGGAGAACGGCGGGCCGTCGCGACGCGCAACCCCGCCAAGCTTCATTCTCAAGCCGAGGAGTTGCTGGGCCGCCTCGCGCGCCAGAGCAAGGCCGCAAGCGCCGCAGGCGAAGGCCAGCGCATCGGCGTTCAGGAGACAGGCATTCGCCAATCGTTCTCATAATACTGGACGAGCCAAAGAGCTGACGGAACCAAGCCACGGCTCATGATTTTCCGTCCCACCTCTCGGAGAATCCAACATGATCAAGACGATAATCGGCGTCGCGGCCAGCGCGACGCTGCTGGCCGCCTGCGGTCAGAAGACCGCCGAAGCCGACAATACCCAAGGCCCCGTGGTGGCCGCGTCGGAGACGCCGCGCAACGAGGCGGTGGACACGACTCCGACCAATGACGCGGGCGCTCTGACGCCGGGCGCCAACTCCTTCACCGAGGCGCAAGCCAAGTCTGCGATCGAGGGCGCCGGCTATTCCTCCGTCAGCGGGCTGACCCAGGACGCCAACGGGGTCTGGTCCGGCACCGCGGTGAAAAACGGCGCTCAAGCCAAGGTCTCGGTCGATTACAAGGGCGTCGTCACCGCGTCCTGATCTGCCGCTTCGGCCGCCTCATCAGTGATTCCAGAAATCAGGAACGTAATTCCATGACTAAGACCATCACCCGCCTTTTTGACGATCACACCGGCGCTCTGGCCGCGGTCGACGATCTCGAGCGCGCCGGCATTGATCACGACAAGATCAGCATCATGTCGAACAATGTCGACAATTGGCATCAGCGCCACCTAAGCGGGGAGGAGAGAGCTGCTGGCGTGCTCGGCGACCGCAATGGCGATGGCGAAAACGACGTCGCCGAGGGTGCGGGCAAGGGCGCTGCGACCGGCGGCCTGCTGGGCGGCGGCGCTGGCCTGCTCGCGGGTCTGGGCATGCTGGCGATCCCAGGCCTTGGCCCGGTCGTGGCGGCCGGCTGGTTGGCCTCGACGGCGGTCGGCGCAGCGATTGGCGCAGCCGCCGGCGGCGCCGCCGGCGGCATTCTCGGCGCCCTTAAGGAGGCCGGCCATAGCGACGAGGAAGCCAATGTCTATGCCGAAGGCGTTCGCCGAGGCGGGACGCTGGTAAGCGTTAAAGCCCACGATGACGAAATCGCCCGGGTCGAGGCGATCCTGGACGGACAGCGCGGGGTCAACGCCGCCGTCCGCGGCGAGGCTTATCGCCAAAGCGGTTGGACGCGGTTCGATGAAGCGGCAGATCCCTACGGCGTCGAAGAAATCGCCCGCGAGCGCGCGCTTTATGTGGGGGAGACGCGCTCATTTGGCAGCGTCGAGCCGACCGACCGAACCACCGACGACGGCTTGGCCGACCCTCGCCCGACCGGAGGGCCTGGCCTGGGCCGTTCAGTCTAGCCGAGTCACGCGTTCGCTAAACTCTTAGCGGAGGCGCAAGAGCGCCGCGCAGCCGGTCCCTGCTGCGCGGCGCTCGCCTGGCCGACCGGGGACCACAGGATAGGGGGCGGCGGCCGCCCCTGAGATGGCATGGATCAACTGACAAGGCCGCGCTGGGCGTCGCGACGACGCCCCGCTTCATCGATCTTCTTCTGAAGCTCCTGTCTCCACAACGGCAGGACGTGGCTGTTGGGATCATGCCAGGGAAAGCCCACCGCCCATTGGCGTGCGCCGCAGGAGCATGCGCCCCGAATGAGCTTGCCGATCCCCTTTGCAGGCGTGCTCGCATCGCCGAGCCCATGCTTCTTGAGCCGGTGAACGAGGGCCTCGACGGTCGTGAGCCGCCGCGCGCCGCATCCCAAGCAACGGATCTCCACGCCGATATAGCTGCGCCCAGCCAGTTCGCGCAGCACGATCACCCGGCTGGGCTCCTCGCGGAACTCCAGACTGCAGCCATCGATCCGGCTGCACCTCATCATGGCCATGACCTTGCGGGCCGGCAGGCTGGCGAGCCCGGCCCGGAGCAGCCGCTCGTAATCCAGATGGCAGCTGCGTCGGCAGTCTTGGCGCTGACAACGACCCCGGACATCGCAACGGCGCGCGGCGTAGCCAGCAATGGTGTCCACCTCTTCAAGCTGGCCGCTGGCCACCGACCAACCTGTCGGGGGCAAATGACCGGTGATGAACATCCTTGTCCTCCGGAGCCGAGCGGACCTATTTCGCCGGGCGCATCGATGGTGAACAAAACACGAACATCAGAGTCAAGCGCCGCCGGATGATCGCGGCGTTTTGGCTCCAGCTCGAGCGCTGGTCGGGGGAGAATTGATCTGGCCGCCGGAGCCGCGAGCGCCTCGCGGCGTTTACGCGGCGCAAGCTCTCAAGGCGGGTTCATGAACAAGTTCTCTTTGCGCCGATCGCTGATCACACGGCCGATCTATTCCTGGGCCGCGGGCGTCATGCCGGCCTTGTCGCAGACTGAGCGCGAAGCGATCGAGGCGGGCGACGTCTGGTGGGACGCGGCGCTCTTCACTGGCGATCCGGACTGGAGCGAGCTGCTGGCCTTCCCAAAGCCGGCGCTTTCGCAGGAGGAGCAGGACTTCATGTCCGGCCCCGTCGAGCAACTCTGCGCGATGCTCGATGACTGGACCATGACCTGGGAGACGCGCGACCTCTCCCCGCAGGCCTGGGAATTCCTCAAGCGCG
>JAEXKM010000013.1 GCA_023445705.1 Pseudomonadota bacterium | reverse complement strand
CGGCTACACCGATCTGGCCATCAACGGCAGCTTCTGGGTCGGCGCCGCGCTCGGGGCCATGGGCTCGCTGGTCGTGCTCGATCCCCAGATCGTGGATCAGGCCTGGGGTTGGCGCCTGGCTTTCATCATCGGCGGCCTCCTGGCCCTGATCGTCATCTACATCCGCCGCTACATCCCCGAGAGCCCGCGCTGGCTCATGACCCACGGCCACCCGGAAGAAGCGCTCGCCGTGGTCGAGTCCATCGAACGGAAGGTGGAACGTGACACCGGAAAGCCGCTGATACCGACCTCTGACCTGCCGACCCTGCGCCTTCGTCCGATGCGAACCTCATGGTTCGACATCGCCCGATCGCTGATCATCCGGCACCCGAAGCGCACCGTCCTGGGCCTCGTGCTCATGGCGACCCAGGCCTTCTGCTACAATGCGATTTTCTTTACCTACGCCCTGATCCTCACGAAGTTCTATGACGTGCCGGCCTCTGCTATCGGCTGGTTCATCCTGCCCTTTGCGGCAGGCAACTTCCTCGGGCCGCTGCTGCTCGGGCACTTCTTCGATTCCATCGGCCGCAAGCCGATGATCAGCCTGACCTACGGGCTGGCCGGCGTGCTGCTCTGTGCTACGGGTTGGCTGTTTTCCATCGGCGCGCTCAGCGCCCCCGCCCAGACCGCGGCCTGGACCGTGATCTTCTTCTTCGCCTCGGCGGGCGCCAGCGCCGCCTATCTGACGGTGGGAGAGAGCTTTCCGCTGGAAACCCGGGCGGTCACCATCTCGCTGTTCTACGCCTTCGGAACCTTGCTCGGCGGGGTCGGGGGGCCGGCCCTGTTCGGCGCGCTGATCGACACCGGCGAACGCGGCCAGATCTTCCTGGGCTACCTGTTCGGCGGCGGGCTCATGATCTTGGCCGCGATCGTCGAACTGTTCCTCGGCGTTGCAGCCGAACGCAAGCCGCTGGAAGAGATCGCGCCACCACTTTCCCTGGATGACGCGCCTTGAGGGGGCGCGCCACAAGCTGTTGGATTAACGCGTAAACCTCGCCGAAACACATCGTTCTGCAAGTTGCGCCGATCTACTGGGGGCGGCATGCAGTCACTATCGCGTAGGTTCCAGCTAAGCCTGGGCGTCTTGTCGCTGATCGTGACCGTCCTGGCGACGATCGGCGCCTTTCTGGGATTTCAGCGGGAGCTCTCGAACCGGCAGATCGCCTATCTCGCCGACTACGTGAAGGAACGCAGCAACAACGTCGACCGCAGGTTCTCCAATCTGGTGAACCTTCAGCGGTCCGCCGGCGCGGAGCTCGAGCGCCGAATGGCGCTGCTCTCGGAAGGCGACGTCGAGCGTCTGCTCGACCAGTACATGCCGCTCAAGGGTGACGGTTCGCGCCGCTCGCGACCCGAGTATTTCGACGGCAAGTTCAGCCCATCTGGCGACCACACCTACGGCATGGGCGCGATGCTTCTGGCGCCGGGCGAACTTTCCCCGCTGGAGAAGAAGGCCCTCGCAGCTTCCTTCGACCTGGTCTCCGACTTCGGCCAGGCTGCGCGGGGCGAGTACGACAATTTCTACTTTTTCACCCGCGGCACGCGGTTGGTCATGTTCGGGCCCGACCGTCCGGACCGGCTCATGTTCTACCGCAAGGATGCGCCGCCCGACCTCGACATCAGCGGCGAGGAGATGTCGTACCTCACGCTCCCAGCCAACAATCCCAGCGGCGCGACCCGGTGCACCAATCTCCAGCGATTGCTGCAGGACGAGGGCGGGGAACGGCTCGCCACCGCATGCATGACGCCGGCCTTCTTCCAAGGCCGCTATATCGGCTCGTTCGGCTCGTCGATCGAGCTGACGGGCTTCTTCCTCAACGTGGTGAAGGCTGCGCTTCCTGGCGCGTCCAACCTCGTCGTGACCGACAAGGGCGAACTCATCGCCTATCCAGGATTCGAGTCGCCCGGAAAGGCGTCCGAGGCCACCGTCGCCGCGTATGAGCGGCGCTTGGGACTGCGCAAGCTGGTCAGCGAGATCGAGGCCAAGGGCGCTCCCCAAGGCGTGATCCTGGATCCGGCCCGGGACGAGATCGTGGCCTATGGGCGTTTGAGCGGGCCTGACTGGTATCTGCTGCTGACCTATCCCCGCTCGGCAGTCGCTTGGTCGGCTGCGCGATCGGCCTCTTGGGTGCTCGTGCTCGGCCTGATCGCCTCCATCGCACAGACCATGTTGGTGATCGCCCTGGCGCGGCGGACCATCGTACAGCCGCTGAGGCAGCTTGCCGTATCCTGCTCCCCTGAGGCCTTTGGCGAACGCGTTCGGCCTGATGTCACCGCGATCGAGGCCCGTCGGGACGAGATCGGCCTGTTGGCCCGGACCCTTCGCGACGAACGTGAGCAGGTGGAAGAGGTCCTGGCCTCGCTGGAGGACCGCGTTCGGGACAGGACCGCCCAACTGGAGCGCGCCAACACCGAGAAATCGCGCTTTCTCGCCAATATGAGCCACGAACTGCGCACGCCCTTGAACGGCGTGATCGCGATTTCCGAAACGCTCGCGGGAGAGCAGGCAACGCCGCGCAGTCGAGAATTGGCCGAACTGATCGCGTCGTCCGGGCGTCTGCTCGAGCAGGTGCTGACCGATATTCTCGACTTCTCGAAGATCGAGGCAGGCGAGATCAAGCTCGCCGACGAGCCCTTCGTAATGACGGAAGTCGCCAGACGCATCGCCGAGCTGCATCGCGCGACGGCCGAAGCCAAGGGGCTGACCTTCTCCTGGGCCGTGGACCCGGCCGCCGATGACCGGTTCGTCGGCGATCAGGTGCGTCTGAGCCAGGTGCTTTCCAACCTGCTTTCCAATGCGGTGAAGTTCACGGAGAAGGGCTCAGTCGCCTTGAGCGTGAAGGCTGATGAAACCGCCGTCGTCTTCGTGGTCAGTGACACCGGCATCGGCTTCGATGACGAGGTTAAGGGCCGGCTCTTCCGCCGCTTCGAGCAGGCGGACGCCTCGATCCGCCGACGGTTCGGGGGCACGGGCCTGGGCCTGGCCATCACTCGCTCCCTGGTCGAGCTCATGCAGGGGACCATCGAGGTCGAGTCGAGGGAAGGCGTAGGCTCCACCTTCACGGTACGCGTGCCGCTGTCGAAGGCCGCCCAGCCCGACCCGGATCCGCAGAGTGAGGAGAGTGCGGCCTTTGACTTAGGCGGACTCCGTGTGCTGCTCGCCGAGGATCACCCGACGAACCAGAAGGTCGTGCAGCTCATTCTGGAGACTGTCGGCGTGGAGCCGATGATCGTCGAGAACGGCGCCCTGGCGCTCGCGGCGCTCAAGTCGGAACGCTTCGACCTCGTCCTGATGGACATGCAGATGCCGCATCTGGACGGCCTGGCCGCCACCGCCATGCTCCGCGACCTGGAGCTCGCCGAAGGTTGGCCCCGTACGCCGGTGATTATGCTGACCGCCAACGCCTTGGATGAGCACGTCCTGGCCAGTCGGCAGGCCGGCGCGGACATGCATCTTTCGAAGCCGATCCGGGCCGCGGCCCTCATCGAAGCTGTCATTGGCGCCACAACCGGCGCCTCATCGCCGGCCGATCAGGCCATGGCCGGCTGACGCCCCGCTTCCATGGGGCTAAAAGCGGGCCAGCCATAGGAGGGTCTGATGAACGCCATCTCCACGATCGAGCAACTCGAAGAGCTCTATGGCTATCCAGGCGAGAGCTCCACCGTGAAGGAGACGGCCTGGCTCACCCCGCAGTACCGGACGTTGATCGAAGCCTCGCCCTTCGTCGCCCTGGCCACGGCCGGACCGGAGGGCCTGGATTGTTCGCCTCGGGGCGACGCCGGCCAAGCGGTGCGGATCGGCGACGAGCGGACGGTGCTCATGCCTGATCGGCGCGGCAACAACCGCTGTGACTCCCTGCGCAACATCGTCCGCGACCCGCGGGTCGGTCTGTTGTTCCTCATTCCCGGTTCTGGAACCACGATGCGCCTGAACGGGCTGGCGCACCTGTCGGTCGAGCCCGAGCTGCTGGCCTCCTTCGCCATCAAGGGTCAGGCGCCGCGCTCGGTGATCGTCATCGAGATCCAGACGGTGTTCTTCCAATGCGCGCGGGCTATCGTCCGATCGGAACTCTGGAATCCCGAGCGTCACGTCGACACCAGTCTGCTGCCCACACCAGGCGACATCCTGGCGACCATGAGCGACAACCGCGTCGGCGGCCGGTCTTACGACGAGGAATGGCCCGAGCGTGCCTCGCGCACCATGTGGTGAATCAGGTCTCGAACACCTTCTCGGCCGTCGCCGCTTCGAGCACGCGATAGGCCCCAGGCTCCAGGTCATCTGGCAAGGTCAGCCCGCCCACCCGGTCGCGATGCAAAGCGGTGACGTGGTTGCCGACCGCCGCGAACATGCGCCGAACCTGATGATAACGCCCTTCCTCGATGACGAGGCGCGCCCGGCGTTCGCCCAGCGGTTCGAGGCGGCCGGGCAGCAGCGGCTTCTCCTCGCCCTCCAGCATCATCTCGCCCGAGGCGAAGATCTCGCCTTCCTGCCCGGTCAGTGGGCGGTCGAGATCGGCGACGTAGCTCTTCTGGACGTGGCGGCGAGGGGAGATGACGCGGTGCAGGTAGTCACCGTTGTCGGTGATCAGCAGCAGGCCCGACGTGTCCTTGTCCAACCGCCCGACGCTCGACAGCGCCGGGTCGCGAACCCGCCAGCGTCCGGGAAGCAGGTCGTAGATCCGCTCTCCGGTCTCCTTGTGTGAGCAGACCACGCCGACCGGCTTGTGCATCATGATCACCACTGGCGGCGGCGGGTCGATCGCGCGGCCCATCACGGTCATCCGCTTGGGCAGATCGGCGCTGATGGCGATCCGCGCGCCAGCGTCGGTCAGGGCCTTGCCATCCAGCACGATCTCGCCGGCCCCTGCCAGCGCGTGCATTTCCTTACGGCTGCCATAGCCGAGATTGGACAGCAGCCGATCCAGCCGCATGGTCGGCGTCTTGCTCATCGGCGCGCCTCATAGACCTTGTAGCCGCCCGCGTCCGCCACCGGCCGCACGCTCTTGAAGTTCTCGGCCAGCGCCGCCTCGTAGGGCAGGTGCCGGTTCGCGGTGAGCCAGAGCGAGCCGCCCTTGCGCAACGCGCCTGCCGCCGCCTTGATGAATGCTTGGCCCAGCGCGCGATCCTCCTGGCCGCCGTCGTGGAACGGCGGGTTCATGATCACGAAGTCCAGGTCCGACAGCTTTCCCGCCGCTACCCTCACGTCCGCCCACTCAAAGCTCGCCCGCGGGTCGTCGAGGTTGTGGCTGGCGCATTCGACCGCGCGCCGGTCGATGTCGATCGCCGTTAGCGCCTCGACACCGGGCGAGGCGAGCGCCTTTTGCGACAGCCAGCCGATACCGCAACCGAAGTCGGCGCCCCGTCCCGAGAGATCTGGCAGGTGGGCGAGCAGCAGTTCGCTCCCAGGATCCAACCGGTCCCAACTGAACACCCCGGGCTGCGACCAGAGCCCGGACGGAAGCCTGCGGGGCGAGCCCTCGCTGATCGCAGCGTCCAGGTCGGTCAGCTCGGCGGGCCGTTCAACGACGCAAATGCGGTGATGCCGGCGCGAAGTTTCGCTCACCTCGCAGCCGAAGCCCTGCAGCGTCTTCTTCAAACGCAGGCCGCCCCGATCCTTGGGCGCGGCTGCGATCAGCTCGCCGCCGGCCTTCAGCGCCCGCAGCCCGTGCGCTAGCACGAAGCGGGCCTCGACCGCGCCGGGCGGGGCCAGGATGGCGATCTCGTCCAGGGCTTGGTCGCCGATCGCGGCCAGATCCTCCGAACCAGGCGAAAGCGGCGAAAGCTGTCTTGCCTCGGCCGGAGGCTCGATGACGTCGCGCGGGGGGTGTCCGTAGAGGGCTGTGGGCAAAACTCGATCCAGGCGATTCTTCCAAAGGCCAGTTGTACGCCATCCTTCGATCCAACGCCGAGGCAGGGTGACGTCGCAATTCGACACCTAAGTTGAGTTGGCTGAGCGTGATGAGGGCGTAAGCCTCCCAGCATGGACAACTTCCATCCGACCGCCGTCATAGCGCCCTCCGCCGAGGTCGATGCGAGCTGCGAGATCGGGCCCTATGCGGTGATCGGTCCAAAGGTGCGGCTTGGCCCTCGCAATGTCGTTGGTCCGCACGTGGTGCTGGATGGGCTCACAGACATCGGCGCCGACAACCGCTTCCTGGCCTCCTGCTCCATCGGCGCCACCCCGCAGATCTCGGGCTTCGACCGTCGGGAGGGGCGACTGGTTGTCGGCGAGGCTAATGTCTTCCGGGAGTTCGTGACGGTGCACGGGGGCGGGGAGGGCGGCGTCACCCAGATCGGATCTGGCGGCCTCTTCATGGCCACCGCTCACGTGGCGCATGACTGCGTCATTGGGGATGACGTGATCCTCGCCAACGGCGCGACGCTGGCGGGCCATGTCGAAATCGGCTCAGGCGCTCAGGTGAGCGGGCTGTGCGCGATCCATCAGCACGTCCGCATCGGGCCTCTCGCGTTCATCGCAGGCGGTTCGATCGTGACCCAGGACGTTGCGCCCTATTGCCTGGTCCAAGGCGATCGCGCGCGGCTCGTCTCGCTCAACTTCGTGGGGTTGCGACGCGCCGGGTTGGAGGGCGCGGACCTGCTCAACCTCAAGCGCCTCTTCCGAATCATCTTCCAAGGTGGCGGGCCGCTGGCCGATCGTCTGGCGGCGGCGGACGCCATGGACGGAGACGAGCGCACCCGGGCCATCGTGGCCTTCATCCGATCCAGTTCGCGCGGCGTGATTACAACGCCTCGCCGGCCAGTCGCGGCTGCGGCTTGACGCCCAAGCTCTAGGGCTCAGCTTGCCGTTTGGCCTACAATGGGCCAAGTCGTTCCTCCCAAGCGCCGGCAGCGCCCGTTTCAGACCACATTCCTGTGGAACCGCTCTGTGCTCGGTTGCGGAATCGGCGACCGTCGAGGCAGGGACGTACAAGGAGTTTTCAGAGCATGACCATGTCTTCCCCCTACGACGCGCGGCCGGCCGTCACCCAACTGAAGCCGCGGATCGTCGTGTTCGGGGTCGGCGGCGCCGGGGTCAACGCCGTCAACAACATGATCGAGTCTGGGCTGGAGGGCGTCGACTTCGTCGTCGCCAACACCGACGCCCAGCAACTCTCGCTCTCGCTGGCCAGCCAGCGCATCCAGCTCGGCGTGCGGGTCACCCAGGGCCTGGGGGCGGGCGCGAACCCCAACGCAGGCCATAGCGCCGCCGAGGAGTCGGTCGAGGAGATCGTTCATTATCTCGACGGCGCGGACATGGTCTTCATCACCGCCGGCATGGGCGGTGGCACCGGCACCGGGGCCGCGCCCTTCATCGCCCGCTGCGCGCGCGAGCGCGGCATCCTGACGGTTGCGGTCGTCTCCAAGCCCTTCCGTTTCGAAGGGCGCCATCGGATGCGCCTGGCCGAGGCCGGCCTCGGCGAACTTCGGCAGTATGTCGACACCTCGATCATCGTGCCGAACCAGAATCTGTTCAGGGTCGCGACCGAGCAGACGACCTTCGCCGACGCCTTCAGCATGGCCGACCAGGTCCTGCATTCGGGCGTGCGGTCGATCACCGATCTCATGGTGCTGCCGGGCCTGATCAATCTCGACTTCGCCGACGTGCTCAGCGTCATGGGCGGCATGGGCAACGCCATGATGGGCACGGGGGAGGGCGATGGTGCGGACCGCTCCGCCGTCGCCGCTCACAACGCCATTCAGAACCCTCTGCTGGACGAAACCTCCCTGGCTGGCGCCAAGGCCGTGCTCATCAACGTCACCGGCGGCACCGACATGACGCTGCTGGAGGTCGACGAGGCCGCCAACATCATCGCCGACCAGGCCGATCCGGACGCGAACATCATCTTCGGCGCAGCGTTCGACGCCTCGCTGGAGGGCAAGCTTCGCGTCTCCGTGGTCGCGACGGGCATGAACTCGCTCAGTGGAACCGAAGCGCCGCCAGCGCCGGCCGCTGAGACGACCTCGGCCCAGCCAGTGAGCGCGGCGGAACCGCAGTCCGCGCCGCGCCGATTCTGGTGACCGGCGGGCCTAAAACCTGAAGTTCAGGCCTACCAGCGGGCCGCTGAAAGACGCATCGTAATTGATGAACCTGCTACCCCAGTCGGTGGAGTAGTAGCGGTAGCCTGCGAGCGCGGTGATCATAGGGCTGAAGCGCCAGGTCGCGTAGCCCTGCAGCTCGTAGAGCGAGTCAGACGACACGCCGAAACCGCCGTAGGTCGCCAGTCCCTTGACGCCGAAGTGCTCGCCGAAGCGGGTCTCACCGCGGATCCCGATGACCGGGTCCCATAGGTCCCGATCGACCTTCACTGTGGCGGCGCGATTGGGGGTCTCGATGGTGCCCTTGGCCTCGGCGCCGAGATAGTGCGCTCCGGCCAGGAGATCGACGCGTGACTGCTCGGTCTCATAGGCGCGCCAGTAGCCGACCAGCATCGCCTTGGTTCCCGAGACCTTCAACTCGCCGCTCGTCGCGGGCACGCGGTCCAGCGTGATGTCGTCAGCCTTGAACTCGTAGAAGGTGAGGTCGCCGAAGACCCCGAACCGGTCGTAGCTGACATCCGCCGAGCCGGTGAAAACGCCCGTCAGCTTCACGTCGTCGTACGAAGCGTTGATACGCGGCCCGTCACTCGTCGCGCCGCCGGGACCTCTGCCGATCACCGTGACGTCGCCTTTGGGAAAGGCCACCCAGATGTAGGGCGTGATATTCACTTCCCAGTCCTGGGCCGTCGCTTGCGATGCGGCGGAAGCGCCCAGGAGCGCCAGGATTAGGGCTGCATATTTGCGCATGGCCGCGCCTCCGTTTTGGAAGCGCAAGTGTGCGCGGAAACAGGTTCGATGAACCTCAGGCAGAATCCCTAGGGGCGCGCCTCGGCGAACTACTCGGTAGGCTTGCGAAGATAAGCCTCATGGTCGAGCTCGCCCTCCCATTTGGCCACCGTCACCACGGTGGAGAGGTCGCTCGTGGCGCTGGTGATCGTCCGCGTCATGTCGAGCAGGCGGTCGAACGGCAGGATGAAGCCCACGACCAGAGCGGTCTGCTCCGCGCCCAGGCCGATCACCTGCAGCACCGCGGCCAGCATGAACAGCGACGCTGACGGCACCGGCGCAGTGCCCAGGGCCACGACCGTCGTGGCCAGCGCCAGCATGACGTACTGGGCGAAGTGCAGGTCGACGCCGAAGGCCTGCGCCGACAGCACGGCCAGCAGGGCCACATAGAGCGCCGTGCCATCCATGCTGAGCGTCACGCCCAGGGGCAGGGCGGTCGACACGACCGCGTGGCTGACGCCCAGGTTCTTCTCGGCTACGCGCATCGCCACAGGGAGCGTGGCGGCGCTGGAGGAAGTGGAGAAGGCGATCGCTACGACGTCGGTGATGTCGCGGAAGAACGGCCACACGGGCATCCGTGCGACCAGCCGCACCAGTCCGCCATGGATGATCAGCGTCTGGAAGGCGCAGCCCAGCACCAGGGCCGCGGCCAGCTTCAGGACGTGGACGAAGGCGCTCGGGCCCGTGGTGCCCATCACCCAGGCGACCAGGGCGAAGACGCCGAAGGGCGCCACCTCCATTACAAAGCGCACGATCTGCAACATGATGTCGGCGCCCATCTGGAACAGGCGTCCGACCGGCTCCGCGCGCGGCGCGATGGTCAGGATTCCCAGGCCGACCATGATGCCAAAGAAGATGATCGATTGGACGTTGCCCTCGGCCAAGGCGCCGATCGGGTTGGTCGGAATGATGCTGATCAGGTGCTCGCCCAGGCTCGGGGGGGCCTTGGTGATCTCCTGTGGGGTGGCGCCCGCAAAGTTCATCCCCACACCGGGCTGGAAGATGGTCCCCATCACCAGGCCGACGGAGACAGCGACGACCGTAAGCGTAAGATAGAGGGCCAGGGTCTTGGCGCCGATCGAGCCCAGGCGCTTGGGGTCGCCCATGCTGGCGATGCCGGAGACGATCGAGAAGAACACCAGGGGGGCTACGACCATCCGGATCAGCCGGATAAAGATGTCGCCCATCCATTTGATCTCGACGGCGGCCTCGCCCACCACGGTCCCTACGATGGCGCCCAGGACCAGCGCCAGCAGCACCCGCTTCCAGAGCACGACATCGAACCAGTAGCGGCGGATCAGGCTTTTGGCCGCTGTGGGCCGCTGCACGTCTTCGTCGGTCGCCATCAACAGATCCTACGCTTCGGCGAAAACCCGGCCGCCGGCGGCCGACGATAGGGGTGTCCTGGCGGCGTTGGCCATGGCCTCGCCGCCAGGACGAAGGCGTCAGTTACACGAACCGGCCGTGGGGGTGCGCAGAACGCGCTTGCCGGCCAGGTCGTTGGTCGGCTTGCCGTCACGCACCACGAACTTGCCGTTCACCAGCACCTGCTCGGCGCCCACGGAGAGAACCTCCGGGTCCACGTAGGTCGCCTTCGGGGCATAGGTGTCGGGATTGAACACGACGACGTCTGCGGCATAGCCAGGCTTCAGGTAGCCTCGGCCGGTCAGGCCGAAGGTGTCGGCGGTCAGGCCCGAACTCCGGTGGATGAAGTCGGTCAGGCTGATCGTCTTCTCGGCCTTGACGTACTTCGCGTATTTCTCGGCGAAGCTCGCATATTTGCGCGGATGCCCCTCGGAGCCGTCCGACGAGGTCATGACCCAGGGCTGCACCATGAACGCCTTCACGTCGGCCTCGCTCTGATTGAAGGACGCGATGCTCGACCCGCCTTGCCGCAGGATGCGCACCGCCGCTTCGATCGGATCGACCTTCCACTCCGCGGCGACCTGCTCCAGCGTCTTGCCGTGGACGGCCTTCACCGGGCCAGCTGTCAGCAGTATCGACGAGGCGCCGCCCCGACGACGGAGGTTCTCGGTCATTTCGGTGCGGATCTTCGGACCCAGCGTCGGATCGGCCAAGCGCTTCAGCATGGCCTCGTCGCCGTCGACCTGAGCCCAGCGGGGGAGGAGGGAGGCCGCAACGCTCGAGCCGGAAGCCAGCCACGGATACTGGTCGGCCGTGACCTTCAGGCCCGCCGCCTGCGCCGCCTCGACCATCTTGATCACGTCGGCCGACTGCCCCTGGACGTCGACGCCCAGCGCCTTGATGTGGGCGACGTGGACGGGGATGTTCGCCCCTTTGCCGATGTCGAACACCTCCTGGATCGCCCCCTTCAGGCCGATCGTGTAGGAGGACTCGTCGCGAATGTGGGAGTCGTAGCTGCCGCCGCGCTTGGCCGCTTCCTTGGCAAGTTCGATGACCTCGCCGGTCTTGGCGTAGCTCTGCGGCGGATAGAACAAGCCGGTCGACAGACCGATCGCTCCTTGGCACATGGCGTTGGCCACCAGGCCCTTCATCTTCTCGAGCTCAGCGGCGTCTGGCGCACGATCGGACTGGCCCAGGACAAGGAAACGCACGGCGCCGAAGCCGACCCAGGTCGCCGCATTGGTGCCGATGCCCTCGGCTTCCATCTTGTCGAAATTGGCCTTCACATTCGGAAGCCCGCCGCCGTCGCTGCCGACGAACACGGTCGTAACGCCCTGCATGGCCGCCGCCAGGTTGCGACGCGTCGCGGCGTCCGAGGCGGTCAGATCCTCGAAATAGTGGGTGTGCGGGTCGATGAAGCCCGGCGAAACGATCTTGCCGCGCGCATCGATCGAGGTCGCGGCGGTGATCTTGGCCTTGGCCGCATCGCCCACGAACGTGATCTTGCCGTCCTTCACGCCGACGTCGGCCTTCACGCCCGGACCGGCGCCGCCGTCGTAGACCGTCCCGCCCTTGATCAGGACATCGACCGGCGCCTGCGCATGCGCCAGTCCAAAGACGCTGACCGAGGCCAACAGGGCCGCAGCGCCGGCCAGGCCGGCTCGTTTGGACGTGATCATCTGGACCTCTCCCCCAATTCGGCG
>JAEXKM010000441.1 GCA_023445705.1 Pseudomonadota bacterium | reverse complement strand
AGCCAGGGAGGAACATCAGCGGCGCGAACACCGAGATCAGCACGATCGTGGTGGCCACGACCGCGAAGAACACCTGCCGCGCGCCGCGCTGAGCGGCCACGATGGTCGGCTCGCCATCATCGATGCGGCGCTGGATGTTCTCGACCACCACGATGGCGTCGTCGACGACGAGGCCGATGGCGAGCACCAGGGCCAGCAGGGTCAGCAGGTTCAGCGAGAAGCCCAGCGGCGCGAGGACGATGAAGGTCGAGAGGATGCAGATCGGCGCCACGACCGACGGGATCAGCGCCGCCCGCCAGGTGCCCAGGAAGATGAGATTCACCAGCGCCACGAGGCCGAGCGAGATGGCCATCGTGATCCAGACTTCCTCGATCGCGTGCTTGGTGAAGACCGTATAGTCGACGGCGACTTCCAGCGACGTGCCCTTAGGCAGCGACTTGTTCAGCTCGGGCAGGATCTCGCGGACACCCTGGGAAATCTCGAGGTCGTTGGCCTGGGACTGGCGGGTGATGGCGATGCCGACCTGGTCGCGCCCGTTGGAACGGAAGCTGCGGCGCGGCTCGTCCGGCCCTTCCTCGACCCGCGCAATGTCGCCCAGACGGACCACATAGGGCAGCGTGGCGTTGCCGGTGGCGGCGGTCTGCACCGCCCGCGCGGGCGTGATCGGCATCTGCGCGAACTGTTCGGGGGTCGAATAGCCCCGCGCCACGCGGATGGTGAAATCCTTGTCGGCCGCTTCCAGCGAACCGGCCGGAAGTTCCAGGTTCTGGTTGTTCAGCGCCGTCTCGACGTCGTCGACGGTCACGCCACGGGCGGCCATCGCATCCGGATCTAGCCAGATGCGCATCGAATAGAGCTGGCTGCCGCCGACATTGACCTGGGCGACGCCGGGAATGGTCGAGAACCGCTCGACCAGATAGCGCTGGGCGTAGTCGGACAATTGCAGGCGGTTCATCGTCGTCGAAGCGAACGACACGAACATGATCGGCGAAGCGTCCGCGTTCGCCTTGGCGATCTGCGGCGGGTCGGCCTGGTCGGGCAGGTTCGCGGCCACGCGGCTGACGGCGTCGCGCACGTCGTTCGCCGCCGCGTCGAGGTCACGATCCAGCAGGAACGAGATGTTGATGTTCGAGCGGCCATCCCGCGAGGAGGAGTTGACCCGGTCGATCCCCTGGATGCCAGAGATCTGCCGTTCGATCACCTGCGTGATCCGGTCCTCGATCACTTCGGCCGAGGCACCGCGATAGGTGGTCGAGATCGACACAACCGGCGGATCGACGCTCGGCAGCTCCCGCACGGTCAGGGAACTGAAGGCGGCCAGGCCGATGACGCAGAGAATGATCGCTGCGACCGCGGCGAAAACCGGGCGCCGGACCGAAAGGTCAGAAAGCATCATGCCTGGGGCCGCGCGTCGCGCGCTCCTGGCTGGGTTTCAGCGGCTTCAGCCTTCTGGGCTCCGCCGGGCGCCAGCACCCGGATCGGCTGGCCCGGCTGAATCTTGTTCAGTCCATCGGCCACGATCTGCTCGCCTGCCTTAAGGCCATCGCGGATCTCTACGAGACCGTTCTGGCGAACGCCGGTCAATACCGCACGTTGTTCGCTGACGGTCTGTTCGCCCTTTTTTGCGATCACATAGACGAAAGCGGAATCGCCTTGCACGGAGATCGCGGCCTCAGGAGCGGCGACGACCTGGCGTTCGCCTTGCGCGATCGACACCCGCAGCATCATGCCAGGCTTCAGGCGACGGTCAGGATTGGGAAACACGGCCCGCGCCGTGATCGCGCGGCTCTGCTCATTGACCCGCGTGTCCAGCTTCTGGATGTGGCCCTGGATGCTCTCGCCCGGATAGGCGTCCACCCGGGCCATGATCGGCTGGCCTTCGCGCAGCGAGGCGAGATAACGGTCGGGCACCTGGAAGTCGACGCGCATGCTGCTGACATCGTCGAGGGTCACGATCGGAGCCCCCGGATTGATCAAGGCGCCGGGAGCGATGTCCGTCAGGCCGACCACGCCGGCGAACGGCGCGCGGATCATGCGGTCGCCCTCGCGGGCCTCAGCCGCAATCAGATTGGCCTTGGCGGCAAGGTAGGTCGCTTCACGCTGGTCCAGCGCCGATTTGGCGGCGTAGCCCTGAGCCGAGAGCTGCTTCCAGCGGTCATAGTCGCGTTCGGCTTGGATGAGTTGCGCCTTGGCCTGGGCGATGCCCGCGTTCTGCTCGGTGGCCTTCAGTTCCACCAGCACCGCGCCCTTGGGCACCGACTGACCGTCCGTGAACCGGACGCGCTCGACAAGCTGAGTCGTTGCGGCGGTCAGAGTCACCGATTGCAGGCCCTTGGCCATGCCGATCACATCAACCGTATCGACGAACACCTTGGACTGGGCGTGGGCCATAGTGACCGGCGTCTCACCGCCGCCATGGCCGCCCGGCCCGCCCTTCTTCTGCGCCATTGCTCCGCTGGGGCCGCCGGGGCCTCCGCCGCCTCGACTGGTGGCAAGCTTCCAGCCTCCGGTCGCCACCATAAGGACGAGGATGACTACAGCGCCGACGAGGAAGAAGTGGCGTCGCAACAAAACTGGAAAACTCCGGCCGGCTCCAAATGGAGTTGGGTTGATCGTGAATCGATGCGGGTCTTATGGCGACGACATAGGCGCCGTCCAGTGACTCAACGATGGCTTCTCATGTCACCGCTGAAATAGAGCGCCTGCCGCCTGCATCTTGACCGGCCCAGACATACCGCTGACCGTATTAATGTGAGCTTGCAAAGAAAACGGGCGCCCGATAACGGGCGCCCGCCTTGGTCAATCCTTAAGAACAACCTCAGGCGTCGTAGCCAGGCAGCGCCCGATCGAGCTGACGAAGCGCACCCGGCCAAGCCAGTTTCCCGCCGAGGCCGCGTGAGACCTGCATCTTGACTTCGTCCTGGGCCGGTTGGGGCGCGAACAGGACATTCTCGCGGCCGGCGGACAGCGCCATCACCTGCTGTTTACACGCACGTTCCAAGTAGAACATGTTGATCCAGCACTCGGCTGCAGTTTCGCCCACCGCGAGTGTTCCGTGATTGCGCAACAGCATCACTTTCTTGTCACCGATGTCCGCCACCAGACGCTCGCGTTCGTCCAGGTTCAGGGCGATGCCCTCGTAGTCGTGATAGGCCAGCATGGTCCGGATGATCAGCGCGTGCTGCGACAGCGGCAGCAGCCCGTCTTTCTGCGCCGCCACGGCCACGCCCTGGTCGGTGTGCAGGTGCATCACGAAGTGCGCGTCGTCACGGGCCGCGTGAATGGCCGAATGGATCGTGAAGCCCGCCGGATTGATGAAATACGGCGTCTCCTGGAGGATGTTTCCGTCCAGGTCGATCTTCACCAGCGAGGAAGCGGTGATCTCGCCGAAGTACATGCCGTACGGATTGATCAGGAACTGGTGGTCGGGTCCGGGAAGCCGCGCCGAAATGTGGGTGTAGATCGCGTCGTCCCATCCATAGAGCGCAACCAGCCGGTACAGCGCCGCGAGATCGACACGCGCCTGCCATTCCTCGGCGCTGACCTTGCCCTTGAGCGAGCTGACGCCGGTGAGCGAACCATCGGCCATAGCGGCCTCCCTTCGAGTTCTTTCTGATCGTTGATCATCAGAGTCGCGCCCGACGGGCGCAGCGTCAAGCACGGCGCGTTGACACTCCCACGGCGCAAGCGGACTATTCGCGTAACAACGATACTCATCGTTGGTCTTGGCTGTCCGCCGCTCGAACCTTCGGAGGTTGATATGCTTGGCTTCCCCGTAAAGGCCCTCGTCCTCGCCACCTGCCTCGCCACATTCGGCGGGACCGCAGACGCCGCCATCACCTATAAGTCTGTGCTCTCCGGCGCGAACGAGGTCCCGTCCAACGCCAGCCCCGCGACGGGCGAAGCGACGATCGTCATCGATGGCGACCTGTTGACCCTGAACACCACCTTCTCGGGCCTGCTCGCCGGCACCACCGCAGCCCACATTCACTGCTGCACAGCGCCGAGCGCCATGGTCGCGACACCGACACCGAGCTTCCCCGGCTTCCCGTCCGCCGTCACCGCGGGCAGCTACAGCCAGACCTTCGACCTCTCGCTGGCCTCCAGCTACAATCCGAACTTCGTCGCCGCCTACCCGACCCTGGACGTGGCGAAGCTGGCCCTGCTGACCGGCTTGGCGAACGGCACCGCCTACCTGAACATCCACACCTCCGCCTTTCCTGGCGGCGAGATCCGCGGAAGCTTCTCGGCAGTTCCCGAACCATCGGCCTGGGCGGTCATGATCCTGGGCTTCGGCGTGGCGGGTGCGGCCCTTCGGCGGCGGCGCGCGCCAGCCTACGCCTGAGACCGTCAGGCCCTGGTTCGCACTCGCGCGACCGCGTCCAGCCAACGGGCGTAGGCCGCCTCGCGAGCGTGTGAGCCGAGCTCGGGCTCCAGCCGCTCGGTGGAAGGCCGCGCCGCGGCGGCCTCTGCCGCGTCCGCATAGATACCGGCCCCGATCCCGGCGAACAGCGCCGCGCCCAGCGCCGTCGTCTCCAGGTAGCTCGCCCGGCCGACCGCCAGGCCGGTCAGGTCGGCCAGGCGCTGGCTGAACCACGCGCTGCGTGACATCCCGCCGTCGATCCGCAACTCCACGTCCTTGCCGAAGGCGCCGGGCGCGTCGGCCCGCATCGCCTCGATCAGGTCCCGCGTCTGCAAGGCGCAGGCGTCGAAGGCCGCATGGGCGATTTCGGCCAGACCCGTGTCGCGGGTCATCCCAAACAGCGCCCCGCGTGCGTTGGCGTCCCACCAGGGCGCGCCCAGCCCCGTGAAGGCCGGCACCAGGACGACTCCGTGGTCGGCACGCGCCGTCAGGGCCAGCTTCTCCACGGCCGCGCCGCCGCCTTCGACCCCGAAGCCGCTATTGACCCACTGAAGCGCCGCCCCAGCGATGAAGATCGAGCCTTCCAAGGCATAGGTCGGCCGGCCGCCCAACCGCGCGGCGACCGTTGTCAGCAACCGCGAGCGCGAGGGCGCCAGATGCTCGCCCGTATTGACCAGCAGGAAGCAGCCCGTGCCGTACGTGGCCTTCATCTCCCCGGCGCGGATGCAGCCCTGGCCCATCAGCGCCGCCTGCTGGTCGCCGGCCACGCCGCGGATTGGCACGGCGCGGCCCAACAGTTCGGGCGCCGTCTCGCCATAGTCCGCCGCGCAGTCCAGCACCTGCGGCAGCAGGTAGGTCGGCACCCCCAGCATCTCGGCCATCTCGGGCGACCACGCCTGGGCCCGCAGGTCGAACAGCATGGTGCGCGAGGCGTTGGTCGCGTCGGTAGCGTGGACCTTGCCGCCGGTCAGCCGCCAGATCACCCAGGTGTCCATGGTGCCGGCGAGAAGCTCCCCAGCCTCCGCCCGCGCCCTTGCGCCTTCCACTTCATTGAGCAGCCAGGCGATCTTGGTGCCGGAGAAGTAGGGGTCGAGCAGCAGGCCCGTAATCTCGGTGACCTGCCCCTCCCTGCCCGCCGCCCGCAGGCGCTCGCAGGTGTCGGCGGTCCGCCGGTCCTGCCAGACGATCGCGTGGTGAATGGGCTGGCCGGTCGCTTTGTCCCACACGACCACCGTCTCGCGCTGGTTGGTGACGCCGATCGCCGTCACCTCGTCCAGCGAACGGCCCGACTTGGCCACCGCCTCGCGCAGCACCTCGACGGACGCTCGGAAAATCTCCTCGGCGTCATGCTCGACCCAACCATCGCGCGGATAGAACTGTTCGAGTGGCCGCCCCGCCTCGGCGATCGGCGCGCCCTTGGCGTCGAACAGGATCGCCCGGGTCGAAGTGGTGCCCTGGTCCAGGCTCAAGATCAGCGGTTCGCTCATGCCCCCTCCAACTCCTCCTGCCGCCGCCTGCGGCCACATGGTCAACATCTGGTAACCATGTTTTCATCCCCGCGGCGCAGATTCGGCGCTCTTGCAGGGACGCCCATTTGAGCCTCGCAGCCGACACCGACAAGCTGATCTCTCTCGCCCGCAGTCCCGAGACCGCGGATCGCGAGCGTCTTTTGTTGTCGATCGTCGAGCTTTGCGCCGGAGCCCAGGCTCCCGCCTCGGTCGCCATCCAGCCGCTGCTGGCCAGCCTGATCGCCGAGGCCGAACCCGGCGTGCGCCGCCGCGTTGCCCGCCGTCTGGCCGCAGCGCGCTGGGCGAACCCGGCGCTGATGATGACCCTGGCCCTGGATGCGATCGAAATCGCCCAGCCGGTAATCGCCGCCAGCCCCGCCCTCCAGGACCACCATCTCATCGAGGTGCTGGCCGAGGGAGACATCGAGCACCAGGTCGAGGTGGCCCGCCGCCCCGCCATCGGGCCCGCCGTCGTCGCCGCCATCCTCCAGCGAGGAGAACCCGCCGTCCTCAACGCCTTGGCCGGCAACATGAAGGTCCGCCTGAGCACGCACGACATGGCCATGCTGGTCGATGCCGCCGAGCAGATCGCGGCCCTGCGCTCGCCGCTCGCCCGTCACCCAGCCCTGGACGAGCACCTGGCCCGGCGTCTCTTCGGCTGGTCGGGCGGCGCGCTGCGCAAGGCCCTGGCCGAGCGGTTCGGCCTCGTCGTCGACGACCTGCACGCCGCCCCCTCCTCCGAGCGCCGCGAGGAGATGGAACGACGCCTCATCGCCAAGCTCGCCGCCGCGGGTCAGCTCAGCCCCGGCTATCTGCTGCGCGCCCTGAAGGAAGGCCGGCTCAGCCTATTCCTGGCGGCCCTTGCGGCCCTGGGCGGCTTCCAGACCACCCACGTGCGCCAGGCCGTGGATTCGCAGGCGCCCGAACTCCTCGGCCTAGCCTGCGCCGCCGTCGGCATCGACCGCAGCGCCTTCCCGGCGATCCTCTCCATGGTGCGCCAGCTCAACGCCGGCGCGCCGGGGGGCGGCCAGGAGGGCGCACGCCGCGCCAGCGGCGCCTTTGGCCCCTTCGACGCCCATATCGCTGGCGCTGCTTTTCGTCAGGCGGTGAACGCCGGTTGACGCCGACCCTGTTTCACTGATGTTTGCCGGCCCATGTTCAAGCCTGAGCCTTTCGTCACCCGACTGGCCTTCGCCGCCAGCGATCGCCCCGAGGCCCAAGAGGCCCAGGCGGCGCTCATCGCCCGTTACGGCCAGGCCGCCGACGAAGACGCTCAGGTCATCGTGGCTCTGGGCGGCGACGGCTTCATGCTGGAAACCCTGCACGAGAATCTCCGCAACGGCCGACCGATCTACGGCATGAACCGCGGCTCCGTCGGGTTCCTGATGAACGAGTACAGCGAGGACGCGCTGCTCGAACGGATCAACGCCGCCGAACGCGCGCTCATCCATCCCCTGGCCATGACGGCCATCGACACGGATGGGAAAAGCCACCAGGCTCTCGCGATCAACGAGGTCTCCCTGCTGCGCCAGACCCGCCAGACCGCCAAGCTGCGCATTTCCATCGACGGCAAGGTTCGCCTGGGCGAGCTCTCCTGCGACGGCGCCCTGGTCGCCACCCCGGCCGGGTCCACCGCCTACAACCTCTCTGCGCACGGTCCGATCATACCGCTGGACGCCAAGATCCTCGCCCTGACGCCGATCAGCGCCTTCCGCCCGCGGCGTTGGCGCGGCGCGCTCCTGCCCCACACGGCCAAGGTGACCTTTGAGATTCTGGAGGCCGACAAGCGGCCGGTCAGCGCCGTCGCCGACAATTTCGAGGTGCGGAACGTCGCCGAAGTGCACGTGGCCGAGAACCGCGACGTGACCCTGCACATGCTGTTCGACGCAGGCCGCAGCCTTGAAGAGCGTGTGCTAGCGGAGCAGTTTTCCGTTTAGTTCCGGGCCTTTCGGATCATCCGTTGTTAACGCATCGCCCCTAAACATCCGGACGTTGTTCTAGGAGGCGCGTTGTGAGCCAACAGAATCCGGTCATCCAGGCACCTGGTCTCCGCCTCAAGCTCGGCGGACGGCTCGGCGCCATCGACCCCAGCGCCATCGCCAAGGCAGAAGCCGCCCTGAAAAGCCTGTCGGGCAATTTCGCCCAATGGCTGTCGGACGAGATCACCAAGCTCGACGCCGCCCGCGGGCGCGTGCGCGAGGAAGGCGTGAACGCCGAAACCATGGAAGGCCTCTACTTGCGCGTTCACGACCTCAAGGGTCTCGGCGCGACCTACGAATTTCCGCTGATCACCACGATCGGGGCGTCCCTGTGCCGTCTGATCGATGACAAGGACAAGCGCCTGAGCATCGACATGGCTGTGGTCGACGCACACATCGAGGCGATCAAGACAGCGGTTCGCGAGGACATCAAGACCGAGGACCAGCCCCAAGGCCGCCAGATGCTCGACGAGCTCGAGCGCAAGATCGCCGGGGCCTGAGGCCCCGTCACATGACGTTGGCGAGGGGCTCTTCGACGGCCCCGTAGCCGGCGTCCGGCGGCAGAACGAGAACCTTCCCGTTCGCCCGATCCTCGATCTGTGGCTGAACCGTCACCAGCGTCCGCGCCTGGGCCCGCGCTACGCAATCGTCTGCGCTCGCTGCTTCCGCCAGCAGTTGCACGTTCATCCGCGTCGGAAAGATCACCTTGCGCTCGCCCGCCTCGGCCAAGCGCAATATCTCGCGCGGCTCGATCCACTCGGCGTCCACCGTCTCGCGACCATCGCAAGCCGCCACCTGATCGT
>JAEXKM010000437.1 GCA_023445705.1 Pseudomonadota bacterium | reverse complement strand
ATGGGGCCCGGTCTTGCTTCGCAAACCGGGATGACACCGGGGGAGGATGAGAGCCGCCCCGCTGGGGCGGCCCCCTCCGTCGCGCTGTGCGCGCCAACTCCCCCAGTGGGGGAGGATTTTCTTCTGAGTTAGATGCTCCCCCGTTGGGGGAGCTGTCAGCGAAGCTGACTGAGGGGGTCACGCAGCCGCGGTGCGTTCCTTGGCTTCGGGGAAGAAGACTTCCGAGGCGTGGTCGGCGACGTCCTGGGCGGTGTAGGGGCGGCCCGGGTTGAAGCCGTCGGTCTGCAGCATCTTGATTTCGCGCACGCCGCGGGACGAGACGCCCAGCACCTTGCCGGTGTGGTCGGCGGCCAGGTCCGAGGCCATGAAGAGCACGCCGGGGGCGATGTTCTCAGGCAGGGCCATGGCGTCCGGTTCCTTGTCGCGGAAGCCCGGCAGGTCGGAGGTCATGCGGGTGAAGGCGCCGGGGGCCAGGCCCATGACGCGGATGCCGTACTTGCGTCCCTCGATCGAGAGTACGCGCATGAAGCCGTAGATGCCGGCCTTGGCCGCGCCGTAGTTCGACTGGCCGAAGTTGCCGTAGAGGCCCGAGGTCGAGGAGGTCATGATGATGACGCCCGGCTTGCCGTTGTCCTTCATCCATTTCCACACCGGCATGGTGCAGCAATAGGTACCCTTCAGGTGGACCTTCACGACGAGGTCCCAATCGGCCTCCGAGGTGTTGGCGAAGGACTTGTCGCGCAGGATGCCGGCGTTGCAGACCAGGATGTCGATCTGGCCGAAATTGTCCAAGGCGGTCTTCAGGATGTTCTCGCCGCCCTGCATGGTCGAGACGTCGTCGGTGTTGGCCGCGGCCCGGCCGCCGGCCGCGATGATCTCGTCGACCACCCGTTGCGCCGCGCCCTTGTCGGAGCCGGAGCCGTCCCGCGGACCGCCCAGGTCGTTGACCACGACGGCCGCGCCCTCTTTTGCGAATAGCTTGGCGTAGGCTTCGCCCAATCCGCCGCCCGCGCCCGTAATGATGGCGACCTTGCCGTCAAGCAGACCCATCGCACTTCCTCCTAATGATCTAATTATCCGGCCATCATCGGACGGGGCGTCTTGGGATGGCAAGAGGGGCTGTCCTTAGGTTAGCGATTGGGTCGCGGGCTGGGAGCCGCGAGGCTTGCCACCGCCTGTCATCCCGGTTTGCGAAGCAAGACCGGGACCCATATGCGCCTGATATTCAGGAGATGGCGAAGCGGCAGGATTGCCTGCCTCTCGGTGTTCATGGGTCCCGGTCTTCGGCCTGCAGCCGAAACCGGGATGACACTGAGAGTTGGACGCCCCGGGGGCGACCTCAGCCCTTCTTCTTGCGCCGAGCCTGGAAGAAGCCCTTGAGCAGGGCCGAGCTTTCCTCGGCCAGGACGCCGCCGGTGACGGTGGGGCGCCAGTGGCAGGTGGGCTGTTCGAAGAAGCGGGGGCCGTGGACGACGGCGCCGCCCTTGGGGTCTTCGGCGCCGAACACCACCCGGCCGATGCGGGCATGGCTGATGGCGCCGGCGCACATGGCGCAGGGCTCCAGGGTGACGACCAGGGTGAGATCGGTCAGGCGATAGTTGCCGAGTTTGGCGGCGGCCGCGCGCAGGGCGACGATCTCGGCGTGCGCGGTCGGATCGTGGGCGCCGATCGGGCCGTTTGCGCCGACGGCGACGACCTCGTCCGTCGCCGGATCGACGATGACAGCGCCGACGGGAGTCTCTCCGCGTGACGCAGCGTCTTGCGCCGCCGCGAGCGCGATGCGCATGGTGCGATGATCATGATCCACGACCCACAACGAAACGATGAGACCGCCTCCGGTCAAGGTGAGCGCGTCGCAAAGGCTCTGGCGCGAGCAGGCGTAGCCTCTCGGCGAGACGTCGAAAAACTTATTGAAGAGGGCCGCGTGGCTCTCAACGGCGAAGTCCTGACCACCCCCGCGGTGAAGGTCGAGCCTGGCGATATCCTGACGGTGGACGGGGAGGTGGTGGACGCCGCCGAGCCCACGCGCCTGTTCCGGTATCACAAGCCGGTGGACCTCTTGACGACGCACCGGGACCCGCAAGGGCGAGCGACGGTGTTCGACGCGCTGCCGCCGGGATTGCCGCGCCTGATCTCCATCGGGCGGTTGGACATCAATTCCGAGGGCCTGCTGCTGCTGACCAATGACGGTGAGCTGGCCCGGGCGCTGGAACAGCCGACGACCGGAATCGTGCGCCGCTACCGGGTTCGGGCCCGCGGCAGAGTGACCCAGGCCGACCTCGACAAGCTGCAGGACGGCGTCACGGTCGAGGGCGTCAAGTACGGCCCGATCGAGGCCAAGATCGACAAGGCCAAGGACGGTCCGCAAGGCGCCAACGTCTGGATCACCGTCACCCTGGCCGAGGGCAAGAACCGCGAAGTGCGCCGGGTGCTGAAGTCGGTGGGGCTGGAGGTCGGGCGGCTGATCCGCATGTCCTATGGCCCGTTCGTGCTGGGCTCGCTGCCGATCGGCCAGATCGAGGAAGTCGGCCCGCGGGTGATTCGCGAGCAACTGGCCGAGCATATCGCGCCGGAAAACCTGCCGGGCGGTGACCGCCCCTCGTTCAAGACCCCCAAGGCCCCTCCGGGCGCCCATGCCGTGCACGATGGCACCGGCCGCCGTGGCGCCGGCGCGCGCGCGGCGGGCGAGGACGAGCCCAAGAAGAAGCCGACCTACAAAGAAGGCTGGGCGCGGCCGAAGGTGGAGATCAAGGCTCCGGCGGTGAAGCGCCGCCGCGCGCCGCGGCCTGGCCAGGAAGAGGCCGCCGCCGTGCCGCTCGCGCCGCGTCGCCGCTCGCCGCGGCTTCCCGGCGACACGCCGGGCGGCATCCGCACCTATTCGCCGGGCGATCCCCTGGCGCCGCCGGCTCCGGAA
>JAEXKM010000169.1 GCA_023445705.1 Pseudomonadota bacterium | reverse complement strand
CGCGCCCATTCGCGTGTCAGCCCCGGCGGATCCAGTTCGGCGGCGACCTCCAGATCCGCGGTCTTCTGGAAGACACGCCCGATCCCTGCGAACAGCAGGTCGAGCTCGTCGGGTTCCAGCATGTTCGGACTGCCGCCGCCCAGGTGGATCGCGCTGACCGGCAGCCGTCCCGGCAGGGCTTCCTCAAGCAGGGCGAGCTCACGCAGCAGATAGTCCACATAGTCGGCCACCGGGCCATGACGGCGCACCGCACGGGTGTTGCAGCCGCAGTACCAGCAGAGCCGCTCGCAGAACGGGATGTGCATGTAGAGCGAGACGGGCTCGGTCGTCGGGAGCTTCGCCAGCCAGTCGCGATAGGTTTCGGAGGAGACCTTCGGCGTGAACTGCACGGCGGTGGGATAGCTGGTGTAGCGCGGCGCTCGCCCATCGTACCGGGCGACCAGGTCGGCGAGAGCGGCGGCGGTAGGCCGCGGCGATGGAACTGGGGTCAAGGCAAGCCTCCTGCGTTGGCGCAAACTGCGCCCGCCGGCCCGCCCCTGCCCTGACATCGATCAATCCGCGATCGGCCGATCGCCGGGATCCTCGATCAAGATGCGGGACGCATCGCCCGCAGGATCGTCGTACTGGCCCGCCCGAAAGGTCCACCAGAAGGCCGCGAGCCCGGTGAGCGCAAGAAAGACCGAAGCCGGCGCCAGGAAGATCAGGATGCTCATCGGCGCCCTCCGGCCATGGTCATTCGCAGGGCGTTCAGCGTCACGATCAGTGACGAACCTGACATGGCCAGCGCCGCGACGAACGGATTGATGAAGCCGAGCATGGCGGCCGGCGCTGCGACGAGATTGTAGAGGGCCGCAAAGCCGAAGTTCTCCAAGGCGCGGGTGCGGGCGCTGCGCGAAACGTCCAGGGCCGTCACGACTGCTGAAAGCCCCTCGCCCGAGAAGATCAGATCGGCCGCATTCTGGCTGGCGTCGAGGGCCGTTCCAGGCGCCATGGCGGCGTGAGCGTTGGCGAGGGCCGCGGCGTCGTTCAGCCCATCTCCGACCATCAGCACCTTGCGTCCTTCGGCGGTGCGCCGCGCCACGGCAGCAGCCTTGTCCTGGGGGCTCAGGGCCGCCGACCAAACCACGACTCCCACCGCGCGGGCCGCACGTTCGACGGCGGCGGTCACGTCGCCGGAGAGGATCTCCACAGTTAGGCCACGGCGCTGCAGACCGGCCACCACCTCGGCGGCGTCCGCGCGGATGGCGTCCTCGAAGACGAAGCGGGTCTCGGTGTCTCCCTCGAAGCCGAACCAAAGCTCGGTCTCGCTGGCCTGCGCGTCTTGAACGCCGACGAAGCTGGCCCGGCCGAGGCGCGCGCGGCGGCCGGCGATCATGCCCTCGACACCCTGGCCGGCAGTCTCGATCACCTCGTCCGCGACCAGGCCGATGCCGGCTTCCGCCGCCAGCGCCTTGGCCAGGGGATGAGCCGAGGCCCGCGCCAGGGGAGCCGCCGCAGCGATGGCCGCCGGCGCCGGATCGAGCAGCCGGGGGCGGCCTTCGGTCAGCACCCCCGTCTTGTCGAATATGACATGTTCGACCTCGGCCAGCCGCTCCAGGGCGGCCCCGGACTTCACCAGCACACGCTTGCGGAAGAGCCGAGCGGAAGCGCTGATCTGCACCGCCGGCACCGCCAGGCCCAGCGCGCAGGGACAGGTGATGATCAGCACCGCGACCGCCCGCAGCAGGGCCTCGCGCCAACCTAGGCCCACCATCCAACTGACGGCCAGCGTCAGGGCCGCCGCCGAGTGCACCACCGGGACGTAAAGCGCGGCGGCCTTGTCGGCCAGGCGGACATACCTGGACCTGGACTGGGCGCCAGCTTCCACCAACCGCGCGATCGCCGCGACGGCGGAGTCCTCCGACCGCGCCGTCGCCTTCAAGCGCACCGCGCCGAGCAAGTTGAGCGCGCCGGCCCGGCACGCATCGCCTGGGCCGATCACGGCCGGCGCCGTCTCGCCGGTCAGCACCGCGTTGTCGAGCTCCGAAGCGCCCTCCTCCACAAGGCCGTCGACGGGGACCCGTTCGCCTGGACGGACCAGCAGACGATCGCCAGGCCGGACGTCGGCGAGCGGCACGTGCCGCTCCAGCCCGTCGGCTCCGATGGCCACAGCGGACGGCGCCTGCAGCGCCAGGAGATCGGCGGCGGCGCTGCGCGCTGTCGAGCGCAACCGGTGTTCCAGCCAACGGCCGATAAGCAGAAGGAACAGCAGCGAGACGGCCGCGTCGAAATAGGTGTCAGCGCCGCCCAGCAGGGTTTCGACGAAACTGATGACCAGCGTCAGGATCACGCCGATCGAGATCGGCACGTCCATGTTGGCGCGGCCCGCCTTCAATGATCGCCAGGCCGAGGTGAAGAACGGCATGCCTGCATAGACGGCGCAGGGCGCGCCGACGGCGGCGCTCATCCACTGCATCAGCGTCCGGGTGGCCGGGCCCAACTCCTGGCCGAACAAGCCCGCCCAGATCGGCACCGAGAACATCATGGCGTTCATCGCGCCGAACGCGGCGACGCCTAGCGCCAGGCTCAGCCGCCGTCCCTCGATGTCATGCGCCGCCGCGGCCTGCGCCGGATCGAACGGCTTGGCCGGATAGCCGATGGCCTCCAGCCGTTGCAGCACGGCCCCAGGATCGCCCCCCTCGGCGCCGAAACCAACCGTCAGCTTGCCGGAGGAGAGGTTGAGGCGCGCGGCGTCCACGCCAGGAAGCGACGCTACCTCACGCTCGATCTTGGCCATGCAGTTGGCGCAGCGCGCGCCGGTGACCAGGAGATCGAGGCTGCGCCGGCCGCCTTGCTCGGGTCGCAGGAAGGCGGTGAAGTCTCCAGCGAACTCGTGGGTTAAGGCCATATCAGCCTCTTCTCGCCCTCGAGCCGCGCCTCGCCCTGGCCCTGTGCGTTGAAGGCCAGGTCCCAGGCGCCGGCCTGAGGCGCGGCGTGCGCGATGTAGCGGCCCGGGGACGTTTCGGCGAAGACGAGCGAAAGGCGGCCGGCCTCGGTGGCCGGGCGGCTGAGCAAGCCCGTCACCTTGAGGCCAGTGACCGGCGCGCCGCCGGCGTCAAGCACGGCGACGACCACCTTGTCGGGCTCCGTTGCGATGCTGGCGCGCCATCCCAGGGTCGCTTGGGCCCGCTGCTGGGCCATGTGCTTGTTGTAGGCGAGGCCGTCTTCGTACGGAGTCACCGAGACCTGGCCGGGATACGATCGGTAAGCCGCCATCACAAACGTCATGTCCACGGCGACAACCACGCCGAAAAAGGCGACGACGGCGGCCAGAACGTGCCAGCCGCGAATGCGAAAGCCTTCGGTGCGCGTCATGTCGGTCATTGCGGGTTCGCAGCTCCTGACAGGAAGGTGGTCTTGGCG
>JAEXKM010000353.1 GCA_023445705.1 Pseudomonadota bacterium | reverse complement strand
ATCTTCCTCTCGACGGACAAGGCCGCCTACGTGAACGGCGCCATCATCCCCGTGGACGGCGGCAGCGGCGTGGGCGATGCGAGCGGCAACGCCCTGGCCAACTACGCCTGACGCCGCCCCTCCCGTTCGGAGGGGCGATAGAAGAGGCCAAGCTTGAAGCTCTCAGCTATGCGGGCTGCCCTGGCCTGCAGTCCCAGCGCGATCTGCGGGATATAGAGTTCGTCGGTGGCGCGGGCCCAGTGCCCGAGCCACCGGTCGAACATCTCCGGGGTGATTGGATGGCGCATATGCGCCGCCATCGGCCGGCCGGTGAAGCGCCCGACGCCCAGAAGCCCGCTCGCCCAGAACTGCGCGATATGATCGAGATGGTGGTCCCAATCATCTATCGCGGCGTTGAACACCGGGCCCAGCATCTCGTCCTCGCGGACCGCCGCATAAAAACGGCCCACGAGCTCACGCAGGTTTTCGGGCGTCAGGTCGGCGTACATGTCTCGAGAGATCGTGTCGTAGATGCGCCTGCGCCAGAGGCGTCTCGCCGCAGACGCCGCCGCTTTGACACAAGCGCAGCCTTACGTCATCCGTCGTGCGCATCCCGACTGTCCTCCGGCGCCTGCGCCCGCTCGCGCAGGCCATAGTCTCGCAGCACCGCAGCCACGCGCAGTCGATAGTCGGTGAAGACGCCGCCACGTCCGCGGGCCTGGGTCGCCCGATGAGAAGGGCGGTTTCGCCAGGAACGCACGGCCTCTTCGTCCCGCCAGAAGGAGAGTGAGAGCACCTTCCCCGGCTCAGCCAGGCTCGCAAACCGCTCCACCGAGATGAAGCCGTCGACGCTCTCCAACTGCGGGCCCAGGGCCGCGGCGAGATCGGCGTACAGTTCCTTGCCGCCTTCCGCCGGCCAGGCCTCGAAAATCACGGCGATCACTAGCTATCCTCCTCCGCCGGCGCCGAAACGCGTCGGAAGAACGCCCTCTCCTCCTTCAGCAGGAAGCGCTCGCGCCTTGCGAACTGAAAGTTCTCCCTGCCTTGCGGATCGAGGCTCAGCCGAGCCCGATAGGCCTCGTAGGCGGCAAGGCTCTCCACGTTGTAGACGCCGTAGGCCGTGGTCGCCGAACCCTCGTGCGGGGCGAAATATCCGATCAGGTCAGCGCCGCAGCGGGGGATGACCTCACCCCACACGCTCGCGTACCGCTCGAAAGCCTCGATGCTGCAGGGATCGATTTCGTAACGGATGAAGCAGGTGATCACGGGGCTGTTCCTCTTCGATCAGCGGATGACGCAACCTATCGCCGCACGAAGCGATTATGCTTTGGTTCAGACCGAACCATGGAGGTTGCGCAGATGAAGGACGGCCCCATGATCGCCTCGATTGCCGCCCTCATCGGCGATCCCGCCCGGGCCAACATGCTGACGGGCCTGATGGACGGCCGCGCCCTGACGGTCAGCGAACTGGCGCAGGCCGCCGGGGTCAGCCTTCCGACGGCCAGCGGGCACCTGGCCAAGCTGGACGCTGCGGGACTTGTGCTGGCGCGCAAGCAGGGCCGCCACCGCTACTATCAATTGTCCGATCACGACGTCGCACTCGTGCTGGAAGGACTGATGGGCCTGGCCCAGCGAACGGGCGCGGTGCGCACCCGGACAGGGCCCAAGGACGCCGCGCTGCGCGAAGCTCGCGTCTGTTATGATCATCTGGCAGGCGAACGGGGCGTCGCCCTGATGAACAGCTTGGTGCAAAGGGGCTGGCTGACCTGCGACTCCGACCCCGAACTCACCCGCGCAGGCCGCGAAGGCTTTGGCGCCTTCGGCCTCGACATCGCCGCACTCGAAGCTGGCCGGCGCCCAGTCTGCCGATCGTGTCTCGACTGGAGCGAACGCCGCAGCCACCTGGGCGGGGCGCTCGGCGCCGCCCTGCTGGGCGCCATCGTCGCAAGGGGATGGGCCAGGCGGGGCGCGGGCAGGGTGATATCGTTCACGCCCACAGGCGGCGCGGCGCTGGCGGAGGCTCTCGCCTGACGCGTCCCTGACCCAAACGCCCAGCAAGTGGGCGCCGCCGGCCTAGGCGGCCTGACTTCAAGGCGCCCCGGGGAAACACTCATCGCCTTAAGGCCCGGACTATGGCCACCGCCGCCAAAACGGCGAAGATTGGACGATCAGCGATTTTAGGCCCAACGCATTTTTCTTCGCGAACAACCGTCGCGCGAACATTGTTTGGTGATCGACCAGGGCCCGCTCATTGCGCGAAACGCGTTAGGCGAGCGCCTATTCACCCCAACGCACAGCTAAATTTTCCCCCTCCCCGACTTGGTCATGGGGCTGCAAATCCCTATTTCAACCCCCCTCTGCACCAGTGTGGCTGACCGGTCACACACTTCGCAGACCGGCGAAATCCGAAGCCTCCAACCATTGTGACGACGGGATGACAGGCATAGCTGGGCCTCAGTGCTTTCAACCCACAGGGGATCAAAAAAGTGAGAAACCAACTTTTCGCGACGGCCGCCGTGGCCGCCTTTTTCGCGCTGACGGGCGCCGCCCAAGCTCAAACCGTGGGCTCCGTGGGCGCCGGCTATAACCGCGCCGAGATCGACGCCGGCCGCGCTGGCGACGGCGACCTCGACGTCTTCTCCGCTGACGGTTCGGTCGCGTTCGACGTCGGCACCCTGCGTGGTGCGGTCGACGGCTCGGTCGCCAACTACGACGGCGACGGCGGCGACGCCACCAACTGGACCGTGACCGGCCACCTGAACAAGGCCTTCGACGGCGGCCTGGCCGGCGGCTTCGTCGGCGTGACCACCAATGACGAAGTGACCGTCTGGGGTCTGGGCGCTGAAGCTCAATTCAACGTCGCTCCGTCGACCACCCTCTATGGCCAAGTCGGCTACGGTCAATCCGACGACCTGGGCGACGCCGACATCTGGGCCGGCCGCGCCGAGCTGCGTTACTTCATCAGCGACAACTTCAAGATCCAGGGCTCGGCTGGCTACGCCAACATCGACACCCGCCTGGGCGACCTCGACACCTGGAACATCGGCGCTGACGCCGAGTACCAGTTCGCCAACACCCCCTGGAGCCTGACCGCCGGCTACGAGCATGGCGAAATGGACGACGCGGACCTGAAGGCCGACACCTTCAAGGTCGGCTTCCGCTACAGCTTCGGCGGCACCCTGCGCGACCGCGACCAAGCCGGCGCCTCGCTGGGTTCGGTGAACAACCTGTTCGGCGGCTCGCTCGGCCAAAGCGTCATCGCGGCCTTCGGTCAGTAAGACGCACGACTAAACGCCGCGCTTCCTCCCCCTTCCCTCCGAAGCGCGGCGCGACGCCCCGGCCATCCCCCGGCCGGGGCGTTTCCTTTTGCCTAGACGCTTTCGGCCATGGCCGAGCTCAGGCTCGCCTCGAAGTCCATGAAGATGTCGACCAGTTCGTCGACGGCGATCCGCTGCAACTGCTTGGGCGGAAAGCGGAAACGCCAGAAGCTGGCCACGTGCTCGACGGCGCTGAGCCGTTCCCCAAGCGCATTGAACATCGCCGGCGCTCGCAACAGGAAATCGCGGAAGAAGGCCGGGTCGCTTTCCTGGGTCATGGCAGCATAGGCCTTGTCGTAGACCGCCAGGGTGTCGGTGACACTGCCGACCGCACCAAAGATCCATCCGCGCAGCTCGCGCTTGATCCGCGAAATGTAGATCTTGTCCTCGGCGTCGACAGCGCCGGACGGACGTACGACCGCGATCTCCTCGAGCACCAGCCGGATGCGGGGCAGCAGGTCCCGCAGCTGCCATTTGTAATAAAGGAACGCCTTCCAGCAGAAGACGCCCTCCCGGAACTGCTGAGGCTCCATGCCCATCACCCGGCGCAGGGGCTCCAACTCGGCGCTGTTGGCGTCGGAGAGGATCTTCGCCAGGAAGGTGGCCGCCTGAGCGCTCGAGGCCTGGCCGCCGCCAAACGACATGCGCACCAGGGGTTCGAGCTCGGCGCGCGCGGACGCGAACATCCGCTCTAAGTCGCCTTCCGAGACGCTGAAATAGCAGGCCGCCGGCGTATAGCCGTTGGTCTTCAGGCTCTCGCGCATCAGGAACGGGTCGAGAGAGGGCAGCGAAGCGATGATTTCCAGGATGATGCGGTCGCGGGCGCCGATCTGCAGGTCCTCGCCGAATGACTCCGCGGCGATCTCCTCGAAATTGCGCTGACCGATAAACAGGAAGCGCGCGCCGTAGCGCAGATCGTGCTCGGCGATCGGCAGCAGTATCTTGGTCGCCGTCTGAACCGGGTAGTCGAACAGATCTGCCTCACCGCCACGGACGCGGTGCTTCAAGATGATGCTGCGATTCAGCAGGGCGTTTCTGAAGAACGGGTTCTGCTCGTATTCGAGCTTGCCGCCATCCTTCTGGAAGATCTGCCAGAGGTTGAGCACGCGCGATGTCCCCGCGCTTTTCCGAAGATGCTCCAGACTTCGATAGGACCGATCTCGCGCCACCTTATGCTCAGACGACGATATCGAGTGCGCGGCCGCTGGCCTCGTCGGTGCGTTGGCCGGCGGGAACCACACGGGTTTCGTCGGCGAACCCCAGGGTTTGCAGGTTCGCAGCAAGGTGATCGGCGCCTTGCTGGGTCATCGGCAGGAGCGCGCGGCTCCACATGCCTTCGCCCATAAGTCGGAATTCAACCCGGTACATGGCCGCGCCCTTCTCGCGAATCGAGAGCGCCAAGCTACCGGCTCATGGTTAGCGTCAGCTTAACCATGGATGTTATGCGAACGACGTTACTCCGAATGAATGATCACGCCGCCCGCGCCGGGCGGCGTGATCGCTATCGGGGCTTAGGCCTGGGCGCTGGTGGCCGCAGGCGTGGGAACCGGCGCGCCAGGCGGTCGACCGATCCAGATCTGGCCTGAGCGGGCCATGACCTCGCCCTTGTCGTCGAACAGGGCCACACCGGCGAAGTGCTTGCGCCCCTCGACCTCGCGAGCCCAGGCCACGACGACATAGGTTTCGCCAGCCTTCGGCTTGCGAAGGACCTCGCCGGCCATGGTGCCCAGCAGGCCCACGGGCGAACCGCTCTTGATCCACCAGGCCATCGAGCCGGAGCAGTCGAGCGCGCCCCAGGTGATCTCGTCGGGAATGGTCCCGTCATCGAGCGCGAAATTGGCGTGCGGCGTCCAGACGCCGGCGCATTGGCCGATGGGCGCGCCGTCGATCTGGCCCACATGGACTCCCAGGCCTTCGCCCGCTTCCCGCTCGATGCAGCAGGAGAAGCAGCCGCGGTGCAGGGACCGCTCGGCGAACTGTGAGGTGGCGGCGAAGGCGCGCGCCTCCTCGACGGTCGGGGGCGCCGGCGGCGGATTCGGAATCTGGCTGTCGTCGGCGGGGCGGGCCGAGCCAAGCACGGCTCCCTCCGCGTTGACGAGGGTCACGGCGCCATCTTCGCCCGGCTCAATGCGGACGGCGGTGTCCAGCGGCACGCCGGAGCGCAGCATCGCCACGCCACGCCCGCCGACCGCGCCTGCGAGAACTCCGCAGATGTAGCCGCCATTAGCCGTGTAGGGAGGACCCCGAAATTGGCGGGGTACGACGATCTCAGTCATCGGAAATGATCTCTGGTTTGAATCAGCGGTCAAAAAGAATGCGCCGATCATGACCCACCCCACGTCGACTAGGGAAGCCTGACCTTGAGGAAATGACTCGTGATTCGCCGGAACCCCTTGCAGGCTTTGGGGTTGAACCCCCGTCACAGAACCAAGGAGTCGTCATGAGCATCGACATGAATGACCCTGCGGCGGTCGAAAGCCGGCTGTGGGACGAGGTCGAGCGCCACCAAATTGGAATGCTCGGTCTGTTGGGACGCCGCGATCACCACACCCAACCGATGACCGCCTTCGTCGAGCGGGACTCCCGGAGCCTGTGGTTCTTCACCAGGGCCGACACGGGGATGGCGAGGGCCATCGCCGAGGGCGCTCAGGCTCTGTTCGCCTTCAACCATAAGGAACTTCAGGCCAGCATTTCGGGGGAGCTGAACCTGCTCCACGACGAGGCGCGGATCGGAAAGTACTGGAACGCCGTCGTCGCCGCCTGGCATCCGCAGGGCAAGGACGACCCGCGCCTGACCATGATGCGTCTTGATTGTCGTGACGCCGAGGTATGGCTGTCCCAAGTTGGGCCGGTCCAGTTCGCGTGGGAAATCGCGGTGGCGAATGCGAGAAAACACGAGCCCCACCTGGGCGGTCACGCGAACCTCCGCTTCCACTGACCGGCGTTTGCAGACCGACGCTATACTTGCGATTACGCAGAACGCCGATCGCTTTCCGGCCGATTATTCCGCGCTTCTTTTTTGAGCGTGCGTTTATTTTAGTAGATCCAACCACAACTGTGTCGTGTTCACGACAGTCATTCGCCCCAGCGGTCGGTAGGGTCAACCTTAAGCCGCAAGGCCCTCCCGATTCGCCGCCGCCAAGGTGCCCCCGGCCCGTGCAAAACCGTCTGCTCGCAGCACTGCCCCCCGATGACTACGGCTTGCTCGCGCCGCATCTGACGCATGTGGACCTGGAGCGGGGCCGCCTGCTGTACGATCCCGGCGACCGCATCGACGTGGTCTATTTCCCGCACGACGGAGTCATCTCGCTCCTCACGCTGATGGAAAACGGTGCGGCCATCGAAAGCGCGGCCATTGGTTGCGAAGGGGCCGTCGGCCTCAGCGCCGCCTCCGCCCCGCGCAGATCCCTGTCGCGCGCCGTGGTCCAGACGCCATGCCGCTGCGCCCGCATCGGCGGCGCCCAGTTGCATGAGGCCTGGGAGAAAAGCCCGCGCATCCGCGACCTCGTCGACCGCCATGCTGAAGCCCTGCTCGGTCACACCGCCCAGTCGGCGGCCTGCAACGCCCTGCACACGGTCGAAGCGCGCTTCTGCCGATGGCTGCTGACCTGCCGAGACCGGATTTCCACCGACACGGTGGCGCTGACTCAGGAATTCCTTGCCGACATGCTGGGCGTTCAGCGGACCACGGTGACGGCGGTCGCCCGGGCGCTGCAGGATCGCGGCCTGATCCGCTATCGACGGGGGGTGGTCGACATCGTCGATCGCGAAGGCCTGCGAGCCACGGCCTGCGAGTGCTACGACGTGGTGCGGCGTCACTATGACCGGCTGCTGCCGGTCGAAACCGACGGGCTCGCGGGTTAGATGGCGAACAGCAGCCTGGCCGTCACGCCGGGCTGGGTCTGAAGCTCGAACTCCCCGCGAACCTGGGCGGCCAGACTGCGCACGAACCACAGGCCGAACCGCTCGCGCCCCGTAGAGGGATCAAAGCCGTGCCCTTCGTCCTTCACGATGAGCTCATAGCGCCGTCCTTCGACAGGCGTCAGGATGACCTGGACCGATCCCGCCTCCCCGTCATACGCGTGGGTCAGGGCGTTCGATGTCAGCTCATGAATGATGAGCGCCAGGGTCGAGGCCGCTTGGTCCGGAGCGACCAGTCGATCGACCGAAAGCAGAATCTCGGCAGGCTTTGCGCCTTGCCGGCGCCGCCAGACCGGCGCCATCTCTTGCAGGTAGGCCTGAAAGTCAACGCCGCCCTCGCAGCGGTGGCGCTCCAGAGCGCCGAGTGCGCCGATCGCATCGGCCATCCAGGCGAGTTGGCGTCGCGTTTCCGGCTCGCTCGCCCGTTGGCCGCGCATGCGGGCAAGCGCCGATATGAGCTGAAAGGTGTTGGCCGTGCGGTGCCGGACCTCCGCGGCGCGCGCTTCGTCCAAGCTCTCATCGCTCATCTTCAGACGCCCCAGCCTCGCGACGCCATAAGCCTAGCGCGCCGACGCTTCCCCTGTCGGTCGGTCAGGCGACAGACCTAAGGTTCTCAAAGAGTACGCAGGTCGGACCGAGGCTCAAGCTGAAGATTTCTATCTGAGGTCGAATTTTTACCCTATCGACATCGCCAGGCTGGCGGCGACGCCCACCATGAAGCCGAGCTCGAAGACCTGTTCGACCGCGCCCAGCACGTCCCCGGTATAACCTCCCAACAGCCGCCGCGCGGTCATCGTCAACACCGCTGCGAACAGCCCGCCCAGCCCGAGGGCGAGAATGACCGCGCTCCAGTATCCGAAAACCAGCGGCGCCGCGGCGAACAGCAGGGCGACGGCCACCTCGCCAGCCGTGAGGTCGGCCGGCGCCGGCTTCCACTTGGCCGCCTCGGCCGCGCCGACATAGCCAAGGCTGCGCATGGTGACGACCGACGCGCCGCGCGCCGCCGCATGACCGGCGACCAAGGCCCAGGCCCCCAGCGCCGCCGGCAGGCTCGCCAGGGCGGCCGCCTTCACCGCTAGCGTCAGCAGCAGAGCCAGCGCGCCGTAGGTCCCGATCCGGCTGTCCTTCATGATCGTCAGGCGACGGGTGGGGTCTGCGCCTCCGCCCAGGCCGTCAGCGGTGTCGGCCAAGCCGTCCTCGTGAAAGGCGCCGGTGACCAGGACGCCGACACTGATGGCGAGCCAGGCCGGAAGCTGCCCCTGCCAGAGCTGGGAAGCCCCCCAGAAAACCGCCGCGCAGATCGCCCCGACCAACATGCCGACCAGCGGGAAGTAGCGCGCGCTGCGCGAGATCCAGTCGCTCTCGAACCCCGTCAGGGCCGGGGTGGGGACACGCGTCAGGAACTGCACGGCGCAGAGCAGCAGTTGGGCCTGACGCACAGCAAATCTCATAGGCGGCCTGCCAGCACGTCATCCAGGCTAGCGACATCGGTGAGCAACGCCGCCGCCGCACGGATCAGTGGGATCGCCAGCAGAGCGCCGGTGCCTTCGCCGAGCCGCATGGAAAGATCGAGCAGCGGGGCGGCGCCAGCCGCCGCCAAGGCTAGGTCATGCCCCTTCTCCACCGACCGATGGGCGAAGATGCAGTAGTCGGCGACCGACGGCTGCAGCCGTATCGCCGCCAACGCCGCGGTCGAGGCGATGAAGCCGTCCACCACCACCGGCCGACCGGCCGCTCCGGCGCCGAGAATCGCACCGGCCATCATGGCGATCTCCAGACCGCCGAACTCCGCCAGCACCTCCAGGGGGGCGCTCGCATCCGTTCGCTCCGCCGCCCGCGCCAGCACCGCGGCCTTCCGCGTCATGCCTTCGGCGTCGTGGCCGGCTCCCGCGCCGATGCAGTCTTCCAATGGAGCCGGCGCCAGGCGATGCAGAACGAGCGCCGCGCTGGCGCTGTTGCCGATCCCCATTTCCCCGACCGCCAGGATGTCGAAGCCGTCCTCCTCAAGCGCCTGCCGGGCCATGGCTGCGCCGCGCCCGAGCGCCAGTTCCACCTCGGTCTCCGTCAAGGCGGGCCCCAACTCGGCGTTGCGGGTTCCCTTGCGAACCTTTGCGTCGATCAGCGACGGATGCGGCGCAAGATCGACGGAGACGCCGGCGTCGACGACCTTCACCTCTGCGCCGATCGCCCGTGCGAACGCGTTGGCGCTCGCCCTGCCCGCCAACAGGGTCGCGACCATGGCCGCCGTCACCGCCGACGGATAGGCCGAAACCCCAGCCTCGTTCAGCCCGTGATCGCCCGCAAAGACCATCAGCAGGGCGCGCTCGCAGCGAGGGTTGGGCCGGCCCTCGATGAGCGCTAGACGGACCGCGAGGTCCTCGATGCGGCCCAAGGCCCCGAGCGGCTTGGCCTTGGCGTCGATCAGCGCCCTCAGATCGCGCTCACGGCTGCGGTCGACCGGCTGAACGGAAATCATGCACGGGCCTCCAGGCCGGCGATCGCCGCCATGCGGGTCACATCGAAATGCTTTTCGAGCACGGCCGCGATCTCGTCGAGGGCGCCGTCCACCCGCTCGCCATGCTCCACAGTGGTAGACGCCACGCCGAGCTCCCCTAGCAGCGCCGCGCGTGCCTCCGCGCGCTCGAACAGGCCATGCACATAGGCCCCCGCAATCCGGCCATCGACCGAGACCGCCCCCTCGCCGCGCCCGTCTTCGCCGATGAGCAGCGGCCGCGCCAGGGCCGGCCCCTCGCTGCGGCCGACGTGGATTTCATAGCCGGTGAACGCCGCCCCGCCCTGCGCCAGCCGGCCCGCCGCCGGGCGCAGGACCTTCTCGCCCCCCAGCACCGTCCGCATGTCGAGCAGGCCCAGACCCTCCGCCTCTCCCGGCGCGCCCTCGACGCCAGCGGGATCGGCGATGGAGCGCCCCAGCATCTGGAAACCGCCGCAGACGCCCAGCACACGCCCGCCTCGCCGGACATGGGCGGCGAGATCCACGTCCCATCCCTGCGCCCGCAGGAAGGCCAGGTCGGCGATCGTCGCCTTGGTGCCCGGCAAGATGACGAGGTCCGCATCCCCGGGGATCGGCGCGCCCGGCGGAATGAAGCCGAACTCCACCTCCGGCTCGGCGCGAAGCGGATCGAAGTCGTCGAAATTGGCGATCCGCGACAACATCGGCGCGACGATCTTGGCCCGCCGCGCAGGGCCCCTCGCCTGTCGTTCCAACACCACCGCATCTTCGGCCGGCAGCTTGGCCGCAGCAGCTAGCCAGGGCGCCATGCCGAGGTCCGGCCATCCGGTCCTGCTGACGATCTCGGCGCGGCCGTCGGCGAACAAGGCCGGGTCGCCGCGGAACTTGTTGATCAGGAAGCCTGCGATCATCTCGCGATCCTCTGGGCCCAGCACCGCATGGGCGCCGACCAAGGATGCGATGACGTGGCCGCGATCGATATCGCCCACCAGTACGACCGGAACACCCGCCGCTCGCGCAAAGCCCATATTGGCGATGTCGCCGGCGCGCAGGTTCGTTTCAGCCGGGCTGCCGGCGCCTTCGACGATCACCAGGTCGCTCTCGGCGGCCAGGCGGCGATAGCTCTCCAGCACGACTTCCAGCAGACCGGCCTTGCGATCCTGGTAGGCGCGCGCCTGCCAGGTCCCGGCCATCTGGCCGCGAACCACCAGTTGGGCGCCGACATCGCTCTGCGGCTTCAGGAGCACAGGGTTCATGTCCACCGTCGGCGGCGTGCGACACGCCACGGCCTGAAGCGCCTGGGCGCGACCGATCTCTCCTCCATCGGCGGTGACGGCGGCGTTGTTCGACATGTTCTGGGGTTTGAAGGGACGCACGGTCAGTCCCCGATTGGCGAACAGGCGGCAAAGTCCAGCCACCAGCACCGACTTGCCGACATCGGAGCCACAGCCCTGGATCATCAGTGCGGCCAAGCCAATCCTCCCACAGCCAGGGCGACCGCCAGGACCGCGCAGGCGCGCAGATAGACCCCAAGTCCCCGGTTCAGGTCCAGCATGGCGGGCGCCGGCCCATCGCCGAACGTCGGCTTATCGTGAGTCATGCCGTCATAGCTGGCCGCCCCGCCCAGGCGGACCTGCAGGGCTCCGGCCATGGCCGCCTCGGGCCAGCCGGAATTGGGCGAGGCGTGACGGCGAGCGTCGCGGATCATGACGCGCCAGCCGCGGCCAGCGACCAGGGCGATCAGTACGCCCGATATCCGCGCGGGGATGAGGTTCATCAGGTCGTCGGTCCGCGCCGCCGCCCAGCCGAAACAGCGATAGGGCTCCTCGCGGTGTCCGATCATGCTGTCGGCTGTGTTCACCGCCTTGTAGACGAACAGGCCCGCCAGGCCGCCGACCAGGAACCAGAACAGCGGTGCGACCACGCCGTCGCTGAAACTCTCGGCCAGGCTCTCCAGCGCCGCCGCGGCCACGCCGGCCTCGTCGAGTTGATCGACGTCACGTCCCACGATCATGCCGACCGCGGCGCGCGCCGCCGCGAGATCCGGCGCCCGCACCACCGCCGCTACGTGGTCATAGAGGCTCCGCGCGGCCAGTCCGAGCGACCCGGCGAGCACCGTCAGTGGCGCCCAGTCCAGGCGATCGAATCCGTAACCCAGCCCGCCGGCGGCGCCGGACGCGGCGGCCAAGGTAATGATCCCAGAGCCCCGCCGCGCAAAGTCGCCGCCATGATTGAGCCTGCGCTCGAACCAGGCCAGCGCCGCGCCCACCCCGACGACCGGATGTGGAACCGCCCGATGCAGCCAGGCGGGATAGGCCACCAGCCCCTCCACACCCGCCGCGGCCAGAACCAGCCAGGGGTCAGCCGGCACGCCCGACGATCTCGATCAGGGGCCCGCCCTCGCCTTCGGTCACCCTCGCCTCCACGCCATAGGCGTGGCGCATCACCTCGGTCGATAGCGCTTCGGCCGACGGGCCATCGGCCAGCACCCGTCCGGCCGCCATGATGATGATGCGGTCAGCGATCCGCGCAGCGAGTGAGAGGTCGTGCAGGGTCAAGATCACGCCTCGCCCCTCCTCGTGCGCCATGCGCTGGAAGAGCTCGCCCGCGTCCAATTGGTGTCCAGGATCGAGACCGGTCAGCGGTTCGTCGGCCAGGAGCCACTGTGGGTCCCCGGCCAGCGCCCGCGCGATCAGCACCCGACCGCGCTCGCCGCCGGACAGGGTCGTCACATCGCGATCGGCCAAGGCCGTTACGCCGGCCGCCTGCATGGCGCGATCGATCGCAGCGGCGTCCTCCAGCGACAAACCGCTGGATCCAATGAACGGCGTACGCCCCAGACCTACGAGAATCCGCGCTTCCACGGCCCAGGCGACTTCGGCGGTCTGCGGGATGAAGCCGATCTTTTGCGCCCGGCCGCGCGGCGGCATGGAGAGGACATCACGGTCATCAAGCAGGGCTCGACCGCCCTGCGGCCTGCGCAGGCCGGCAAGACAGGCCAGCAAGGTCGACTTGCCGGCGCCGTTCGGTCCCAGGATCGCCGTCACCGCGCCCGACCGAAAGGTCGCCGAAACGCCGTCGACCGCCGCTTTGCCGCCTAGCCGCACGATCAGGTCCTGGGCCGAGAGCGTGCTCATGCGATCCTCCTGCGCAGCGATAGCAGCAGAGCGAAGAAGAACGGACCGCCCAGCACCGCCATGGCGACCCCAAGCTTCACCTCTCCGGCGGCGGGGGTCAGGCGCACGGCGATGTCGGCGGCGAGAACCAGCACCGCCCCACCGAGGGCGCTCGGAATCAGCAGACCGCCAGGCCGCGCCCCGACCAATGGCCGCAGCAGGTGAGGCACGATAAGGCCGACGAAACCGATGACCCCAGTGACCGCCACACTCGCGCCCGCCGTCAGGGCGACACCCAGTGCGAGCGACCACCGGACCGTCGTCATGTTGACGCCCAGCGACCGGGCTCCAGTTTCGCCGAGTGTCAGCGCATCCAGTGACCGTCTTGTCGTCAGTAACATGATCACCCCGATGACGATGAGAGGCAGCGCCATCTTCACCTCGTCGAGACTGCGGTCGGCCAAGGAGCCCATCAGCCAGTTGATGATCTCGTTCACCGCCCAGGGATTGGGCGCCAGGCTCAGGGCGAGCGCGACTCCGGCTCCGGCTACAGTCTGCAGGATGACTCCGGCGAGGACGAAGGTGACGATGCTCGAAGCCTGACCCGATAGCGCCAGCAGCAGGAAGACCGCGATCAAAGCCCCCATCATCGACGCGCTCGCAATGACCCAGGGCGCCGAGGCGCCCGCGCCGAGATAGAGCGTGAGGACCGCCCCTAACGCGCCCATGGACGACACGCCCAGCGCGCCGGGATCGGCAAGTGGATTGCGCGTATATCCCTGCATCGCCGCCCCCGACATGCCCAGGGCCGCGCCCACAGCGACGCCGAGGATGGTTCGGGGCAGCCGCAGTTCGAAGATGATCGCCCAGCGGGGATCGGCTGGATTCAGCCAGTCTCGGAACGGCACCCAGACCCTTCCGGCCATCATGCTGACCGCCGCCAGGAGCGCCAGCATCACGCAAAGCACGACTATGGTTGTCGCGCGGCGGCTCATCCGGCGCGCCCCGCCAGAGCCTCGCGGCGCGCCTTGGCCAGCATCGCCGCTGTTCGGACCAGCACCGGCCCGCCACAGAACGTCAGGTTCTGCGGAAAGGTCGCCCGATGCATGTGCGAGGCCGATCGCGCCAGGGCGGGATGATTGAGGATCCTGTCGGCCCAGGTCGGAGCCCCCGGCGCGCTCTCGCCGGCTAGCAGAACGTCCGGCGGGTCGGCGACCAGCAGCTCCAACGGGATGTTGCCGGTCCGCTTGAGGCCGTACTTGGCCGCCGCGTTATCCAGGCCGCAGCGGCGCATCATCTCGTCCATCAGCGTGCCAGGCGCAGTGGCGAAGCCGCCCGATTGATAGGTCAGCGCCGTGAGGCGCCGCGCGCCCGGCGGCGGCGTGGCTGCGGCGATCGCCGCCTCAATCTCGGCCACGACGCCTTCGCCGCGCTTGGGCCGCCCGACTGCGGCGGCGACCTGACGAACCTGGGCGAGGCTATCTTCAACCGTCTCGGGGACTGCGAACAGTTCCGTGCGGACCGCCAACCGCTGCAGGGCTGCGCGGGTGGCGGGCGAGGAGTGGCGTCCCATGAGCACTAGGTCGGGCCGAAGGGCCAGCACCTCCTCGGCGCTCTCGTAGGTGAAGGGATAGGCGGCGGCGCCGGGCCCGATGCTGGAGGAGCTGGGTTCGCGCGAATAGTGGCTGATCGCGGCGACCTGGCTGGTGTCGGCCACGTTCACGAGGATCACGTCGAGGCACGGATTCAGCGAAACGACCCGCCGCGGCGCGGCCACCGTGGCCCCGCCCAATCCGACCACCGCCCCTGCCGCCAGGGCCGAGCGCCGCGTGATCCGCCAGCTCAAAAGTCGATCCCGCGCTGGGCCTTGATGCCCTGTTCGAAGGGGTGCTTCACCAGAGTCATCTCGGTGACGAGGTCGGCGATCGCGAGCAGTTCAGGCTTGGCGTTGCGTCCCGTCACCACCACGTGCTTGTCCCGCGGCCGAGCCTGCAGATCGGCGACTACCTTGGCGATGTCCAGATAGTCGTAGCGCAGGGCGATGTTCAGCTCGTCGAGCAGAACCAGGTCGAGTTCCGGATCGTGCAGCATCTCGACCGAGGTGGCCCAGGCGGTCTCGGCGGCGGCGACGTCACGCGCCCTGTCCTGGGTGTCCCAGGTGAAGCCCTCGCCCATCACCTCGTAGCGCACCTGATCGGGGAAGCGCTTGAAGAACTGGCGCTCTCCGGTGATCCACTTGCCCTTGATGTACTGGACGATGCCGACCTTCTGGTTCCAGCCAAGCGCGCGGGCGACCATGCCGAAAGCGGCCGTCGACTTGCCCTTTCCATCGCCGGTGTGGACCAGCAGCAGCCCAGGCGCCTCGTCGGTCTTGGTCGCCATCAACGCCTCGCGCTCGGCCTTGAGAGCCTGCATGGCGACCTTGTGCTCAGCGTTCTTCTGTTCGTCGTTCACGGGCGGGAGCTCTCCAGGGCGGCGGCCAGCCTAGGCCAATCCTTGGGTTTCGGGAGACCGAACCTGAGCCAGGTCGGATGATCGGAAAAGGGCCGCACCAACACGCCCAGACGCGCCAGGCGGATGAAGCGGCGTCCAGCCTCCGGCGCCGCGGCCAGCCGGAACAGCGAGGTCCCGCCGACGATGTCGAAGCCAGCCTTGCGCAGCAGGCCGTCGAGCCGCGCCGCATCCGCCACAAGCCGGGTGCGCGTACGCTCCCGCCAGGCGTCGTCAGCATAGGCGGCCTTCCCCGCAGCGATGGCCTCTGCGCTCACCGGCCAGTCGCCGAAGGCGGCGGAAACCCGCGCCGCCAGGCCCGGCTCTGCGATGACGAAACCCAGCCGTACGCCCGGCAGGCCATAGAACTTGCCGAACGAACGCAGGACGATCGTCTTCCGGCCAAGGCCCTCGGCCCCGGCGACGCTCAGATGCGGAGCGGTCTCTACGAAGGACTCGTCGACGATCAGCCAGCGGTCGGCGATCTCGGCGATCTCGCGCTGCGCGCCATCAGGGTTGTTCGGATTGACGACCACGATCGCCTCGTCCACGCCGTGGCGCGCATCATCCCAGGCGGCGCACCTGACCTTCGCGCCAGCCAGGCGCCACGCTTCGGCATGACCGCCATAGGTCGGGGCGACGATCACCGCCGAACGAGCGCCGAGAAGGCGGGGCGCCAAGCGCAGGCCCGCCTCCGCCCCAGGGGTCGCCACGACCCGATCGGGCGACACGCCGAAGGCGTGGGCCGCGATGGCTTCGAGCTCGGAAATCTCCTGCGGATCAGGCAGGCGCCGCAAGGCGGCGCTGCCCGCCCGCGGCGCTGGATACGGCCGCGGATTGATGCCCGTAGAGAGATCCAGCCACGGCTCCGGGGCGTCCGGAAACGCCGCCCGCGCCGCAGCCAGACGGCCGCCATGGCGGAGGAAGACCTCCAGCGCTGGCTCAGAACCGCGCGCGGACACCGACATAAGCCCCACGACCCGGAGAGCCGTAGTTGCGGACCGTCTCATAGTCCTCGTCCAGCGCGTTCTCGACCCGGCCATAAAGCTCGAAGGTCTCGTTCACCGGGTAGGAAGCACGAAGGTCCAGCAGGGTGTAGCCCTGCAGCACATTGGTGTTGGCGGCGTTGTCGTAAGTCTTGCCCACATAGCGGATCGCGCCGCCGAAGGTCGCCGCGTTGGGCCAGGTGTAAACCGCCTGGATGTTGGCCTGGTGCTCGGGCCGCCGTGGCAGGAGCTTGCCGTCGTTGGCGCTGCCCTCCGCGTCGTTCTTGGCTTCGGTCCACGTATAGTTCGCGGCGACCTGTAGCGGGCCGAGGTCGGCCGTGCCCTCCAATTCGACGCCCTTGGCCTTGGCGCGGGCGATGTTGTCGTAATAGCCCCAGCGCATGCCCCCGTTCACCACGCACATGGCGTCGGCCGGCGTGCTGCAGGAGACGTAGTCGATCTGGTTCTTGGTCTCGCGCTGGAACCAGGTCGCACGGACGACGAACCGATCGATGAAGCGTTGCTCGACGCCCAGGTCCCAGCCGTCGGCCTCCTCGGCTTCGAGGTTCGCGTTCCCGTACTCGGAATAGAGCTGATAGAGCGTGGGCGCCTTGAAGCCCTGGCCAAAGCTGGCGCGAAGGATCGTCGCGCCGTCGTTCAGCGACCAGGCCGCCGCGATCTGGCCCAGGGTGTTGTCGCCGAAGGTGTCGTGGCTGTCGCGCCGCAGGCCGGCTGTGAGGTTCAGCCCAGCGACGACCTCGCCCTGCACCTGTGCGTACAGACCGTCGATGCCGGCCTTGCCCCGAACCACCGGCGGGTTCGGATCAAAGGCGCTCGGCGAGGCGCTCCGCATCTTGGCGTCCTCGGTCTCACCGCCGAAGGTCGCCGTCCACGCCTCGTTGATCTTCCAGACCCCCTGGTATTCCCAGCGTTTGTTCTCTCCGCGGGCGTCGAAGGTCGTGGTGGTCACCGCCTGATCGGGATTGAAGTTCTGCCGGTCGGTGCGGGTATAGGCGTAGGCGATGCGGTTGGAGAGCGCCCCGCCGAACAGGTCGAAGTTCACACCCGCATAGCCCACGAAATCCTCGGTTTCGCCGTAGTCGCGGCTGTCGGTCAGGAAGCCGTCGAAGTCGTTCTTGCCCTTCGAGTAGACGCCGCGCAGATCGAAGGAGAGACTTTCGGTCGCCTCGAACAGCGCCCGGCCGCTGACGCCGGTGTTCTCGTAACCGTCTTTCTCGGAGCCATAGCGGTACGACGACACGCCGTCGGTGTCGTAGCGGCTGGCGGCCAGGCGCCAGGCTAGTCGGTCGGCCTTCCCGCCGATCCCGCCGCGGAAATAACTCGTACCCATCGAGCCGCCTTCGGCCGACAGATTGGCTTCGAACGGTTCCTGGGGCTGGGCCGTGGTGATGTTGACGATGCCACCGATGGCCTGGCTGCCCCACAGGGTCGATTGCGCGCCCCGCAGGATCTCGATGCGGGAGATGTCGCCCGCCAGCAAGTTGGCGAAGTTGTAGCCGCCACCCGAGGACGAGGGGTCGTTCAATTTGACGCCATCGACGATCACCAGGGTCTGGTCGGTCTCCGCGCCGCGGATGCGCAGCGAAGTGGAGCCGCCGACTCCGCCGTTGCGCGAGAATGAGACGCCTGCGGTCTGGGCCAGCAGGGTCGAGACGTCGATCACCTGGCTCGCCTTGATCTCTTCGGCGGTGAGGACGGTGATGCTTTGGCCGATGCGTTCGATTTCCTGCGGCGAGCGGTTGGCGGTGACCACGAGCTCGCCGACGCTGGCGATCGCAACGGGCGCGCTTTGAGCAAAGGCGGCGGTCGACAGTCCGCAAAGGGCGGCGGTTGTAGCGAATAGAACAGTCTTCATAGGGTGATCCCCCTGACACGTGACGACGAACCTGCGCGCGAACGCAGGCGAACGAACGTCGTCTCTCGGGAAATCCCCGTTCGTTCGGCGCACCCCGGCCGGACGAAGGACGACCGCGTCAGGCAGGTCTCCTGGCTCACGGGTCAAAGCCGATGCGCGCCGCCTTCCCAGACCTTCGTCCAGTGGCATATGACGCGCGGGCTCGCCGCTTACAGTTGCGGGGGCAGCCCAGGTTTCACACCTGAGTTCCCTATTAATCCCCTTGCGGGGAACCTGTCGCGAGGCCTGCACTAGGCTTCGCCATGCGGAGCGTCAATCCCGATGAGCCTGACATTCGTGATCGGCGGCGCCCGCTCGGGCAAGACCAGCTACGCCTTGGCCAAGGCCGTGGAGATGTCGGCCGAGCGTCGCGTGATGATCGCCACGGCCCAGGCGCTGGACGAGGAGATGGCCGCCCGCATCGCCCGTCACCGCCTGGAACGCGGCGATGAATGGCTCACGGTCGAAGCTCCGCTCGCCCTGGCCGACGCCGTCCGCGACCTGCGGGCCGGAGACGTCGCGGTGATCGACTGCCTGACGCTTTGGCTGAGCAACCTGCTGCTCGGCGACATCGAGGTAGGCCCCGCCGTGGAAGAGCTCTGCGGAGCGTTGAAACGAAGCCCGGCCAACGTCACCGTCGTCTCCAACGAGGTCGGCCAGGGGATCGTGCCAGACAACGTGCTGGCGCGCCGCTTCCGCGACGAGGCGGGCTGGATGCATCAGGCGATCGCCGCGGCCGCCGATCGCGCCGTGATGGTGGTCGCCGGCCTGCCGGTCGTCCTGAAGGCCTAGACGCCTAGTTGCGCCCGGCGCGGTCCTGGCGATCAGGCCGGCCCTGTCCGCCGCCGCGTTCGGCGCGCGCTTCCTGACGGGGCTTTTCACCGCCGCGCTGCGCCTTCTCCTGACGCGCCGGGCGCTCCTGGCGGGCGGCCTGGCGGTCTTGCGGCCTCTCGGCGCGTGCCGGGCGCTCGACCCGTTCGGGACGCTGGTCCCGCGCGACGCGGTCGGGGCGATTGGGCGACTGCGCACGCTCAGTCCGCTGCGGCCTGGCCTCTTGCCCCCGCGGCTCGTTTCGCGCCGGGCGATCGGGACGCTCCGCGCGGTCAGGTCGTTGGGGCTGATTAGGGCGATCGGCCCGTTGAGGGCGATCGACGCGTTCGGGACGCGCCACTTCGCGGCGAGGCTGTTCGGCCTTCGCGATTTTCTGCGGCCGCTCCGGCCCGCGCGTTGCACGGTGGTCCTCATTGCGCATGGCCGGACGGTCGGGATGCGACGCCTTGGCCTGGCGCTCCGGCCTTTCGTCGCGCCGCTCTGCTTTGTGGTCCCGCTGAGGTCGTTGCTGCGGCCGATCACCGCCCCGCGGCGGTTCGAACAGAGGCCGGCCGCGTCCTTCGTCGTGCCGGACCTGCATCCGCCGGACCTCGTCGCGGTCACGGCCTCGGTCGCGGCGAACCTCTTCGGTCCGACGCTCGCGCTCCTTGTCGAAGCGGCGCAATTCGCGATCTCGATCATGCTCGCGATAGCGGCGCCAGTCCCGCTGCTCCACCGCGGCCTTCATCCAGGGCCGCTGGCTGTTCACGAGGATCGGCCGCCTATCGAGCCAGGTCTCCCGCACCACCGGCATATGGTGACGATGAGCGGCGAGCCGCAGGTCGCCCGCGCGTCGCCAATAACGGTCGGGATAGCCGAAGCCACGGCTCCGGTACGCATAGGGGACAATCACCCCCGCCGAAGAATAGACAACTGTTACGACGCCGACGGAGTCGTAGCCGTAACTATAATCTGGCGCCCGCACGAAGAACGGATACTCGGCGCCCGGCTCGTAATAGTAGTAGCGATAGCCGTCGTCGATCGGCTCGGCGTACATCTCGTAGCCGTCCGTCGAACGCCACGCCCATGGTTCGGCGTTCATGTACGAGAAGCCGTAGTCCGGCGGCGCATCGTAGAAGGCGCGGTCCATCGCATAGGCGCGTTCGGCATAGCTGTAGTCAGGAACCGCCACCGAGACGGCCTGCGCGGGCGGCGGCGCAAGCGGTTCGAGAGGCGGCAGGTTGTAGGCCTGCGCATTCGAGGCGGGGACGAAAAGCGGCTCCGGCGCGGCGGGCGCGTCCTCTCGGCACCCTGCCAACGTCAAGGCTGCGACCCCGCCCAGCAGCATCAAGTTCAGGCGACGGGACATGATCCGGGCCTCCGTTCTACACGCCAGGCGGCGCCGAAAACCCCAACTTGCCCGACTTCACCTGAACGTCGCTTGAGCCGCTCGTCATCAGCCGTTCAGCTTGATGGCCGAATTGCGGCGCGAGAACCTTGAGGCCACCACTAAACCGTCACCAAGTTCATCACATAGACAACTAGACAAGTTTTACTTGCGTCAGATAAGTTTCACGATCACTTTGTTGATGCAGACATTCTGCTAAACTAATCATCATTCCCAATGAATACGCAAATTGCTTATTTGTTGGAGATAGGTGATGTCGATTAAGACTGCGACGGATCGAGAGCCAGACCGACGTCGGTGGCTTTCGGTTCTGGCCAAGGCCCCCGCCCAGGAAGTGATCTCGGCGTGGGACGCCCTCCCCGAACGGCCGGCCTTTACGCCGCTCCGTCCCCCCGAGAACGGCATGGTTCTCGTGCGCGGACGGATGGGCGGCACGGGCGACGCCTTCAACTTCGGTGAGATGACCGTGACCCGCGCCGCCGTTCGCCTGGCGACCGGCGAGACCGGCGCCGGCTACGTCGCCGGCCGCAGCTATCGGCATGCCGAGATCGCCGCCGCGGTGGACGCGATGATGCAGTCGTCCAGCCTGCGCCCTGCCGTCGAGGACGCCGTCATCGGCCGCCTCGAGGAGGCGCAGACTCAAAGACGCGACGAGGCCGCGCGCAAGGCCGCCGCGACCAAGGTCGAATTCTTCACGATGGTTCGTTAGGTCGAGGGTCCGCAGTGATGGACACAATTGCAACGCAGCCGGGTTTCTCCGATCCGGCCCGCGACTCCCAGAAAGTCTTCCGCGTCCTCATGGACGCGATCGCACGCCCCGGAACCATTGCGAAGACTCTGGTCGCGCCGCAACCGCCCGCCGGACTTTCCGGCGCCGCCGGCGCCATCGGCCTCTCGCTCTTCGATTTCGAGACGCGCGTCTGGCTTGACGACAAGCTCCGGTCGGACGCGGTGGTCAACTGGCTCCGCTTCCACTGCGGCTGCCCGCTCACGACCGACCCGTCGCAGGCTCAGTTCGCCCTTATCGGCGAAATGGCCTCTGCGCCGCCGCTCTCGGCCTTCATGCAGGGCGACCCCCGCTATCCCGATCAGAGCACCACCCTGATCTTCGAAGTTCCGGCCCTGACCGGCGGCCTTCCCGTCGAGATCGCCGGCCCCGGGATTCGGGACACCGCTTCGATCTCGCCGGTCGGCCCGACCGCCGAATTCTGGGCCGCGGCGCAAGATAACCACGATCAATTCCAGTGCGGGGTGGATCTGATCTTCACCGCCGGCGACAGCCTGTTCGGGCTGCCGCGCTCATCCAGCATCACGCCCAAGGAGAGCTGAGGATGGCCTACGTAGCTGTTAAGGGCGGCGAGGCCGCCATCGCCAACGCCCACCGCTGGCTCGCCGAAGAGCGGCGCGGAGACCCGTCGGTTTCCGAACTCGATGTGACCCAGATCCGTGAGCAGCTTTCGCTCGCGATCGACCGGGTCATGTGTGAGGGCTCCTGCTACGACCGCGACCTCGCCGCACTGGCCATCAAGCAGGCCCGCGGCGACATCCAGGAAGCGGTCTTCATGATCCGCGCCTATCGCACCACCCTGCCGCGCTTTGGCGCCTCGGAGCCGCTGAACACCGTCGAGATGCGCGCCGTTCGCCGCGTGTCCGCCGCGTTCAAGGACATCCCCGGCGGGCAGGTTCTCGGCCCGACGTTCGACTACACCCACCGCCTCCTGGACTTCGCGCTAGCCGCCAATGGCGGAGCCGACATCGCCCCCGCGCTCAAGGCCGAGGAACCCCAGCAGTACCCGATGCCGAACATCGGCTCGGTCTTCGCCCATGAAGACCTGCTGGAGAGCGACACGGTGACGCCGGACGCGCCTGAACCCTACGACCTGACCCGCCAGCCGATGCGCTTCCCCGCCGGCCGCGATCAGCGCCTGCAGGCCCTGGCCCGCGGCGATGAAGGCTTTCTGCTGGGCCTGGCCTATTCAGGCATGCGCGGTTGGGGCAACGCGCACCCCCTCTGTGGCGAAATCCGCTACGGCGACGTCGCCGTGGAGTTCACCCCTGAGGAACTCGGCTTCCCGATCGAGATCGGCGAACTGCTTCTGACCGAGTGCGTGATGATCACCGGCAGCGCCCAGGGCGGGAACAAAGCCCCGCAATACGGACGCGGCTACGGCCTCGTCTTCGGTCACTGCGAGCGCAAGTCCATGAGCATGGCGATGATCGACATCGCCCTGAAGGCGTCGGACGCAGGGGACGCAGTCAATGCGCCTGTGAAGGACGACGAGTTCGTCCTCTATCACAGCGACAACGTCGAGGCGTCAGGCTTCGTCCAGCACCTCAAGCTTCCGCACTATGTCGACTTCCAGGCCGGCCTGCTGACGATCCGCAAGCTCCGCGCCGAGTTCTTCGAACGCCAACGCGCCGCTGCCGGAAACACCGCCGCGGCGACCGCGCCGACCGCCATCGAGGAGCTGGTGTGATGACCGTTTCCGCACAGCAATCGAACCAGCCCGCGCAGCAGTACAGCTACGCCTATCTCGACGAGCAGACCAAGCGGATGATCCGCCGCTCGATCCTCAAGGCCCTGGCCATCCCCGGCTATCAGGTGCCGTTTGGCTCGCGCGAGATGCCGGTCCCCTATGGCTGGGGCACTGGCGGCATCCAGGTCACGGCGGCGCTGATCGGCCCGGACGACGTCTTCAAGTGCATCGACCAGGGCGCCGACGACACCACCAACGCCGTCTCGATCCGCCAGTTCTTCGCCAAGGTCGCCGATGTCGCCACCACCGAGGACACCAGTGAAGCGACGATCATCCAATCGCGTCACCGCATCCCGGAAAAGACGCTGAAGCAGGGCCAGGTCATGGTCATGCAGGTCCCCCAGCCGGAACCGTTGCGGACCATGGAAGCGCGCGAGACCGAGACCCGGGCGATGCACGCCTACGAGGAATACGGCGTTCAGTACGTGTCGCTGTACCAGAGCATCGCCGCCCACGGCCGCATCACCATCGGTGCGACCTATCCGGTGATGGTCAACGAGCGCTACCTGATGGGCCCCTCGCCGATCCCGAAGTTCGACAATCCCAAGATCAACCAGAGCGACGCGATCATGCTGTTCGGCGCCGGCCGCGAAAAGCGGATCTACGCCGTGCCGCCGCACACCGACGTGCGCAGCCTGGACTTCGAGGACTATCCCTTCGAAGTCCAGGCCTGGGACGAAATCTGCGCCCTGTGCGGTTCGGAGGACTCCTACCTCGACGAGGTCGTCCTCGACGACGAGGGCAATCGGATGTTCGTCTGCTCCGACACCCACCACTGCTCGGTACGCCGTGACGCGGGCCACGCCGGCCCGCTTGCCGGCCACGCCTTGGGATCCTCGAAGGAAGCCGCCGAATGAACGCCCACGCTCAAATCCTTGAGCCGGCTCCGCTGCTGCGTGTGACCGGCCTTACCAAGACCTTCGGCAACGTCGTCGCCTGCCGCAATGTCAGCTTCGACCTCCAACCGGGCGAAGTGCTGGGGATCGTCGGCGAAAGCGGTTCAGGCAAGACCACCCTGCTGAACTGCATCTCCGGCCGGCTGCAGCCCGAACAGGGCGAGGTGGCCTTCGCCACGCGCCGCCTGGGCCTCACGGATATCTACAACCTGCCCGAACCCGATCGCCGCCGCGTGCAGCGCGAGGAATGGGGCTTCGTCCATCAGAGCGCCCGCGACGGCCTTCGCATGCGCGCCACCGCCAGCGCCAATGTGGCCGAGCCGCTAATGAACATGGGCGGCCGCCACTACGGCAAGATGCGCGCCGAGACCGAGCGCTGGTTCAACCGCGTCGAGCTCGACCCCGCCCGTCTGGACGGCCAGCCGCGCCTGTTCTCGGGCGGCATGCAGCAGCGCGTCCAGATCGCCCGCAACCTCATCCACCACCCCCGCCTGGTGTTCATGGATGAGCCGACCGGCGGCCTCGACGTCTCGGTGCAGGCCCGCCTGCTCGACCTGATGCGCGAACTGGTGCGCGACCTTGGCCTAGCCGTCGTGCTGGTCACTCACGACATGGCCGTGGCCCGGCTCATGGCCGACCGGCTGTTGGTGATGAAGCAAGGCGACGTGGTCGAGACCGGCCTGACCGACCAGGTGCTGGACGACCCGCAGCACCCCTACAGCCAGCTCCTCGTTTCCTCCGTCCTGCAGATCTAGAGGCCGCCATGAACACCGAACCGCTGATCGTGGTCGACGATCTGGCCAAGACCTTCGTGCTCCACAACGCCGACTCCGCCGTCATTCCCGTCTTCAAGGGCCTCCAACTGGAAGTCCGTCCGGGGGAGTGCGTCGTGCTAGCCGGCGATTCCGGCGTGGGCAAGTCGACGCTGATGCGCTCGATCTACGGCAACTACATGCCCTCGTCCGGTGGGGTCCGCGTGCTGCACGACGGCGCCTATGTCGACATCACCAGCGCCGCCCCGCACCAGGTGCTGGCGGTTCGCCGGCGGACCCTGGGCTATGTCAGCCAGTTCCTTCGGGTCATCCCCCGCATCCCCACCCTGCAGCTCGTCATGGAGCCGCTGCTGGAGAACGGCGTCCCGGAAGAAGAGGCTCGCGAACGGGCCAGCGCCCTCCTGGCTGACCTGCGCCTGCCCCCCGCCCACTGGGAACTACCGCCGGCGACCTTCTCGGGCGGCGAACAGCAGCGCGTGAACATCGCCCGCAGCTTTATCCGGGAATATCCGGTCCTGCTGCTGGACGAACCGACCGCTTCGCTGGACGCTGAGAACCGGGCGATCGTCGTGTCTCTGATCCGGCGAGCCCTATCCAAGGGAGCGGCGATGATCGGCATTTTCCACGACCACGACGTCCGCGACGCGGTGGCGACCCGGCTGTTCGAGGTCGCCCAGTTCAAGGCCGCGGCGTGAGCGCGCGGTACGCGATCTATTATGCGCCGTCACAGGAGGACACCCTCCTGCGCACGGCCAGCGCGTGGCTGGGCCGGGACCCCTTTGACGGCCGCGCCTTGTCGCGTCCCCTGACTGCGGAACTGCAGGGCCTCGACCTCGACGCCCTGACGGCCGATCCCAGGGGCTATGGTTTTCACGCCACGCTGAAGGCGCCCTTCGAGCTCGCCGAAGGCGCCACCGAGGAAGAGCTTCTGGATTTCGCCCGCGCCTTCGCGGCCGGGCAGGCGCCCTTCGAAGCCAGTCTCGCGCCGGCCGCCTTGGGCCGGTTCCTGGCCCTGCGGCTGGAGACGCCGACGCCGCAGATGGACGACCTGGCGGCCGCCTGCGTGCGCGCCTTCGATCCGTTCCGCGCCCCGCTTTCCGATTTCGACCTGGCGCGCCGCCGCAAGGCGCCGCTCAGCCCCGAGCAGGACGCCCGCCTCGTCGAGTGGGGCTATCCCTACATCTTCGAGGACTTCCGCTTCCACATGACGCTCACCGGCCAAATCGCCGATGAAGCCGTCCGCAACCGGGTTCTGGATGTCCTGAAGGGCATGTTCCGGGCAAAGCCCCACCGCTTCGACGCCGTGGCGGTCTTCAAGCAGAACGCTCGCAACGAGCCGTTCCACGTCATCGCCCGGCCGACCTTCGCCGGGGCGACCGTCAGCCCCTGATGGCCTGTACGAGGCGGGCCACGCCCGCCTCGGGAGATCCGTCGTTGGCGATGACCACGACGTCTTCCCCCTCCACTGCGACCGCCTGGGCCCGCGCCAGGCGCTGTTCGATCTCGGCCGCGGTTTCACGCCCACGCTCGGCGAGCCGCTTGGCCAGCAGTCGCGGATCGGCGGTGATCGACACCACGCGAACCTCGCCCACGCCGAGCGACCGGGCCTTGTCCAGCACCACGCGCGAAACGTTGACGACCAATGTGGCGCCGCTTTCCAGCGGTCCTGCGCTCGCCAACGGCACGCCATAGGCCATTCCGTGCGCCCGCCATGACAGCAGGTACGCCCCGGCCTCTTCCCGTGCCTGGAAGGTCTCCAGCGCGACAGGTAAATGGTCCTCGCCCCCTGCCTCACGCGGACGAGTGATTTCGCGCCGAAGGAAGTGGACCGAGCGATCTTCACGCAGCGCCGAGCGGGCGCCGTCCAGCAGGGTGTCCTTGCCGACCCCCGAAGGGCCCACCACCAACACCAAACGCCCCTTGCGGGGCGCGGCGTCGGTCGTCTTCCTGGATGTCACCAGAATGCTCATGCCTGAAACTCGGCCGTACTAGCGCCGTGATCAAGCCGCCATAGCGAAGGTCTGGCGACCGTAGATGCGATCCAGCACCTCATTGCTCAGTTCGGCCGGCGAACCGTCGAACACCACCGAGCCACCCGCCATCGCCACCACACGGGTGCAGTAGCGGCGGGCGATATCGATGCTGTGCAGGTTGACGATGATCGGAACCCCACGCGACTGGCAGATGCCTTGCAAGGCGTTCATCACCGCTTCGGCGTTGACCGGATCGAGCGAGGCGATGGGCTCGTCGGCCAGGAGCAATTCGGGATCCTGCAGCATGGCGCGGGCGATCGCCACACGCTGCTGCTGGCCGCCCGAGAGCGTGCTGGCGCGTTGGAGGGCCGCATGCGCCATGTCCAGGGCGTCGAGCTCCATGACCGCGCGGGCGCGATCTTCACGCGGGAAGAACTTGATCAGCGAAGGCGCCAAGGGCCGCTCGGCCACCACGCCCACCAGGACGTTGGTGATCACGTCGAGCCGCGGGCAGAGATTGAACTGCTGGAAGATCATCGCGCAGCGACGTCGCCATTGGCGGAGCGCCTTGCCCTTCAGGGCCGTGACCGGGACACCGTCCCAGGTGATGGTCCCCGTGGTCGGATCGCCCAATCGGTTGATCATCCGCAGCAGGGTGGATTTGCCGGCGCCGGAGCGTCCGATGATCCCAACCAGTTCCCCACGCCCGCAGGCGAAGGAGACGTTGTCGACGGCGATCTTGTCGCCAAAGCGCTTGGTCACGCCATGCAGTTCGAGCATCGGACCTCCATTTGTTGCTGGAAGGCTAGGGCCGCGCCGTGAACCCATGATGACGGGCGGCGCGACCCAAAAGCCGACGACGGGGCGATTTGTCCTCCCGACGATCAGAAATTGAAACGCACCCCGGCCAGGTACTTCCGGCCAAAGGTCTCGACCTCGTAGGGGCGATCCTCGCGGCCCTGGTAGCGAACCCCGGTCTCGTTGGTCAGGTTGTTGGCGTCCAGGAAGAAGGACACCTGCTCGTTGACCTGGTAGCGGACCGACAGGTCGAGGCGCTGGGTCGCGTCCCAGTAGAGGTTGGAGTTCGCCGAACTGCCGCTCGGGAACACCTCGTCCAGCCAGTCAGTCCGGTGCTGATAGGTCAGGCGGGTCGAGAGGCCGTGCTTCTCGTAGAACAGCGTCGCGCCCAGGATCCGGTCCGAGGTGCCGGGGAACTTCACCGTCTCGCCGTCCGGCGTCTTGAACTCGCCAGTCGTGAAGGCGACGCTGCCCTGGAAGCCGAAGCCCGACAGCCAACCCGGCAGGAACGACCAGGGCTGGTAGTAGACGAACTCGACGCCGCTCAGATGGCCGCTCTTGCCGTTGAACTCAGAGCTGAACAGGTAACCCCGGCGATCCATGCCATCGAAGTTGTAGTTCTCGTTGTCGATGACCTCGGTGGACTCGAAGAGAACGTCCTTCACCTCGCGGTGATAGGCGCTCACCGCCAGCAGGGCGTCAGGCGCGAAGTACCATTCCGCCGAAAGGTCGACGCCGTAGGCCGTTTCTGGCTTGAGGTTCGGGTTCCCCCCTGAAACCGTCTGGGCGGTGTCGTTGACGGTCACCGTCGCGCGCATGTCGGCGAGGCTCGGCCGGGCCGAGCCGGAAATGAACGCGGCCCGCAGCTTCACGTCGTCGCGGAAGTCGTAGGTGTAGTGGATGCTCGGGAAGACCTTCGTGCTCTTGCTCGAGACGCTGACCGGATCAAGCACGCCGCCGACATTGGCCAGGCCGTCGGTGTCGATCTTGGTGTGCTCGACGCGCAGGCCCATCACCAGGTGGTGCTGCGACCAGTCCCAGCTGTTCATGACGTAGGCGGCAGCCACGGTCTCATCGACGGTGTTGGCCGCACGCGGGTCGAAGTCGTAGACGGCGTAGTTGCCCGTTCCGGCGTCGTTGGCGGCGCGCGCCGCCGCCATCAGGGCGTCCAACTGCTTGCGCATCGTCTTGTTGTCGATGAGCGTCGCAGTGAAGCCACGGTCGTGGGTGGTCTCCCACGGATTGGTGGTCACCAGGGCGATCGGCGTCCAGGGCAGTCCCAGTTCCGCCGACACCTGCCGCAGGTTGAAGCCGTTGCGGTTGCCGGACACCACCGTGCCGTCCGGCCGGACCAGCGCCACCGTCTGGCTGTCCTGCGAGCGGTCGTCGATCTGGAAACCGGCGCGGAAGGTCGCATCGGCGCCGAAGCTGCTCCAGTCGCGATCGACGTCGGCCTTGACGGTGTAGGCCTTGGTCTCGAGCTGGCTGCTCGACTCCGTCGCGAACTCCTCAGTCAGCGAGAGCTGGTTCAGCGAGGTGCGATAGGCGCCGCGGGTCGGCACGCCGTTCACCAGGATCGTGTCGTAGAGCATCGCCTTGGGAAAGCCGCCCGGCTTGGCGTTCACCTGCACCTGCATCGAGGGCAGGTAGACGGTGTTCGCGGCGCTCGGAACAGAGCTGAGCCCGCTGGAGATCTGCTGGGTGACGCTCGGATAGTGCGTGTTGAATTCGGTTGAGGTGTAGGCTAGGTCCCAATCAAGGTTCCAGCCGCCCAGCTTGTGGTCGCCGTGCAGCACGGTGAACCACACGCCGTTGGAATATACGCCGTCGGCGAACGAGCCGTCCTGCGGCACGCCGACCAAGTCCGCGGTCTGGAAGTTGCGGGTTCCCGAATAGGCCTTGTCGTACTGGAAGCGGTACCAGTTGCGCTGTTCGAAGTCGTTGAACTCGGTCTTCAGGTGGGTCAGCGAGAACCGGTGATTGTCCGACGGCGCGTACTCGACCCGCGCCGAGTAGGACTCGGTCTGCCGCTCGATGATGTACTTGGTGAAGCGCATCTGGGTCAGGCCGACCGCGTCGAACCGCGGCTCGGAGTTGTCGGTCTGCTGCTCGAACGAATAGTGCGAGCCGATCAGGCTGAAGCCCCAGGTGTCGTTGGCCCAGGACACCTTGCCCGAATACTGCTTCACCGGCCCGTCGCCGAGGTCGACGAAGCCGCCGCCCACGTCGCCGTAGACGTGGAAACCCGGGTTATCCAGCGGGGAGTAGGTCGCGATGTTGACCCGTCCCGCCAGGGCCTCGGCCGGCTGGTCGGGGGTCAGGGTCTTGTTGAGGATCACCTCGCTGATCTGCGCGGCCGGGACGGAGTCGAAACGGAAGATCCGGTCTTCGGCCCCAAGCACGTTCACGCCGTCGAGCGCGACGGTCGTCCAGCGCGTCGGCGCGCCGCGGATCTGGATATAGCGTTCCTGACCCTGGTCGCGCTGGACGCCGACGCCGGGCAGGCGCGCCAGCGCCGATGCGGCCGTGGCGTCCGGAAAACGGCCGATCGTATCGGCGGCGACGACGTTGACGATGTTGTTCGCCTCGCGCTGGATCTGCAGCGACTTGGCCAGGCTGTCGCGGATCGGCGAGGCTGTAACAACCACCTCCTCGACTGAGGCCTCATCGTCCTCCTCCGCCCAGGCGGGCGCGGCGGCCAGGACCGCCAGAGGAATGGTAGCGTTCATGAGCATTCCGCGGCGGCGGGCGGCGGCCTTGGAATGGCTGGCCACGGCGTCGTTCGTCTTCATCTCGTACCCCACTGTCCCGTAGATAAATGGGG
>JAEXKM010000238.1 GCA_023445705.1 Pseudomonadota bacterium | reverse complement strand
CTGCAGTTGTTGGCTCTCTTCCTGCTCCTGCGCTCACACCAACAACCTTGAGCGGTTTCGTAATTCCGTAACCTCGCCGTCACCGCCCCGTCGCGGGTCATTCCTACTGCTCCGCCCGCTTTTCAGTTCCGGGGTTGCAGATGTACTTCGTTCCGTATGCGGCTGGTTGCGCCGCGCTTCTTCTCGCCACAACCGCGCTCACTGCGCCCGCCTTTGCGGCCGACGCCGACGCTGACGCGGGCTCCGTCGAGGAGCTGGTCGTCACCGGTCAGCGCGAGGCCCAACGCGCCGCCATCGCCATGAAGCGCGAGGAGTTCGTCGTCTCCGACGTCGTCTCCGCCGACGACATCGGCAAGCTGCCCGACCACAACACCGCCGCTGCGCTCCGCCGCATCCCCGGCATCTCGGTGATGGAAGACCAGGGGGAGCCGCGCTTCCCGGTGATCCGCGGGCTGCGCTCGACCTACAACCGCACCACCATCGACGGCGCGCTGGTCGCCTCGGTCGACGAAAGCGGCCGCACCGTGCCGATGGACATCGTCCCCTCGGTGATGGCCGGGCAGCTCGAAGTCATCAAGACGGTGACGCCCGAGAACGACGGCAACGCCATCGGCGGGATCATCAACGTCACCACCCGCAGCGCCTTCGCCGCCGGCCGACCGTTCTTCAACGGCATGGCGTCCTACGGCATGTACGAGCGCAGCGGCGATGTCCGGAACGACAAGCCGTCCTACCGCCTCGCCTTCGCCGCCGGGCGGACCTTCGGCGACCAGGACCAGTGGGGCGTCGTCGTCGGCGCCTCGCATGAGCAGCTCGACTACGACATCCCGCAGGTCGAATCCCAGGACCCGTCGGTGCGCGAGTACACCGCAGCCGGCACGCCCACGACCTCCGGCTCGCCCACCGGCAACGGCATCCAGGTGCCGACCTACAACCGCTTGTTCTGGTACAACAACACCAAGCAGCGCAGCGGCGTGAACGCCAAGGTCGAATACCGCCCGACCGACACCTTCCGCTGGGAGGCCGGCGGCCTCTTCGCGCGCATGGAGGACGACGAAGAGCGCATCGAGTACCGCCTCGAGCCCATCGGAAACGTCGCCAACCAAACCCCGACCAGCGGCTACTTCGCCCGCGGCCGGGCCGTGGTGCAGCTCAACCAGCCGATCACCAAGCGCGAGATCGGCCTGGCCCGCAGCGAGTTCGAGTGGAACTTCGCCCCGCAGTGGACCGCCTCCGGCGACCTCGTCTACTCCCAGGCCAGCCTGGAGGTGCCGAACCATTCGGTCGAGTTCCGCACCGTCGACACCCAGGGCGCCAACTACGCCTTCAACTACGACACCACCAACCCGCTGTTCCCGATCTTCACCCCGGTGAACGAGGCGGCCGCACGCGATCCGAACAACTTCGTGCTGCAGCAGCACCGCGACGCCCTGACCGAGACCGACGAGAAGACCGGCCAGGTCCGCTTCGACCTCGCCTTCGATCAAGGCGCCGACGACCGCAACCTGAAGGCCAAGTTCGGCGGCCTGCTGCGCACCACCAAGCGCGAGTACAGCTCCAGCCAGACCAACTATCGCGCCGGTTCGGGCTTCGTTTACACCCTGGCCGAGGTCGACAAGGCCGGCCCGAGCGAGCTGATCGCCGGCCGTTACCTGCTGACGCCGCGCATCGACGCCGGCGCGGCCATGGACTTCTTCAACGCCAACCGCGGCCGCTTCACCACCAGCGTCACCGCCCCGACAGGCGACTACGAGGTGAAGGAGAACATCTACGCCGCCTACGCTCAGGCCAGCTATAGCTGGGGCGACTTCACCGTGCTCGGCGGCCTTCGCTACGAGCGCACCGAGGTGGACTCCGACGCGGTCCGTTCCTCGGGTGGGGTCCTTACTCCAGTCAGCAATTCCGGCTCCTACGACAACTGGATGCCCAGCCTCCACGTCGAGTGGAAGCCGCTGGACAACCTGATTGTCCGCGCCGCCTGGACCAACACCATCGGCCGTCCCGACTATGGCTCGCTCGCCGCCACCGAGAACATCAGCTTCGACGGCAGCCAGCCGACGATCTCGCGCGGCAATCCCGGCCTACAGGCCCGCGAGAGCGAGGGCTTCGACCTCTCGGTCGAGTACTATCCGACCGACGGCATGATCTCGCTGGCGGTGTTCACCAAGGACATCAAGAACGAAATCTTCACCCTCTCCTCAACTCAGACCCTCGATGTGGGCCGCGGCCCCGAAAGCGTGATCGTCTCCACCCCGCGCAACGCGGAATCGGCCAAGATCAACGGCGTCGAGTTCGCCGTGCAGCAGGCCTTCACCTTCCTGCCCGCGCCATTCGACGGCTTCGGCTTCAACGGCAACGTGACCTGGCTGGACACCGAGTTCACCTTCCTCACCTCCGCCGGCCCGCGGGTGACCGGCCTGTTCCAGCAGCCCGAGATCACCACCAACGAGTCGATCTACTACCAGCGCGGCCCATTCGAAGCCCGGATCTCGCACAATTACATCGGCGGCCAGCTCGAGACGATCAACGACGCCAACCCGAACTCCGACCAGTACTGGAAGGGCCGGCACCTATTCGACGCCAGCCTGTCGTGGCGCTTCAACGATCACATCACTGTCTTCGCCGAAGGCCAGAACCTCTCGAACACCGGACGCCAGGAAGTCACTGGCCCCGGCCGCCGCTACCTCCAGGAGTGGGCCAACTACGGCCGCACCTACTGGATCGGCGCGTCGGTCAACTTCTAAGGACGCAAGACAATGATGATCAGGTCATTGGTCCTGGCCGGGGCGCTCGTCGCCTCGGCCGTCACCGCCGCCTCCGCCCAGGAAGCCCCCGCGCCATCGCCCGCTCAGAACGGTCCGGCCGCGCCGACCCGCCAGGCCGAGGTGCTCCGCCGCTATTCGGCGCCTGAGGCTCGCCAGGGCGTCGCCGCCGATCGCGACCACATCTACGCGGTCGCCAACTCGACCATCGCCAAATACGACAAGAAGACCGGCGCCAAGGTCGCCGAGTGGAAGGGCGATCCAAGCCGCTATCCGCACATCAACTCCTGCGCGGTCATCGGCAAGGAACTGGTCTGCGCCAGCTCGAACTTCCCGTCGGTCCCGCACTGGAGCGCCGTCGAGTTCTTCGATCCGGCGACCATGACCCATCTTCGCACCGTCGCCCTCGGCCAGGGCCGCGGCTCCATCACCTGGGTCGACCGCAAGGACGGCGCCTGGTGGGCGGCCTTCGCCAATTACGATGGCAAGGGCGGTGAAGCGCCGCGCGACCACCGCAACACGGTCTTCGTCCGTTTCGACGATGAGTGGCGCCAGACCCAGAGCTGGAGCTTCCCGCAGTCGGTGCTGGAGCGCTTCAAACCCATGAGCTCCTCGGGCGGCGGTTGGGGGCCGGACGGCAAGCTCTACATCACCGGCCACGACCACCCCGAGCTCTACGTCCTGGCCCTGCCCAAGGAGGGCGGCGCGGTCCTCGACCACCTCGACACCATCGGAGTCCCTATCGAGGGTCAGGCCATAGACTGGGACGAGAGCCAGCCCGGCGTCCTCTACGGCATCAGCCGGCCCAATCGCGAGGTCCTCGCCCTCAGAGTCCTGCCGGCCCGCTGAGGGCTCGTAACCTCCCCTACCGGGGAGGCCCCCTCAGTC
>JAEXKM010000237.1 GCA_023445705.1 Pseudomonadota bacterium | reverse complement strand
GTCTGAGTGTCAGGGAGTGCTTATGAAACTGGGCATACTCGAGACCGGCGCGCCGCCGGAGGAGATCCGCGGGAAGTTCGGCGGTTATCCCTCGATGTTCCGCAAGCTGTTCGGCGACAACGCCTACGACTATGCGGTGTTCGACGTGCAGGCCGGGCAGATGCCGCAGTCGGGCGACGCTTGCGCGGCCTATGTGGTGACGGGCTCGTCGGCGGGCGTCTACGACCCTGAGCCGTGGATCGAGCCGCTCAAGGACTTCCTGCGGGCGGCCAAGGGAAACCTGCCGCTGGTGGGGGTCTGTTTCGGCCACCAGATCATGGCCGAGGCCTTCGGCGGCAAGGTTATCAAGTCGCCCAAGGGATGGGGCGTCGGGCTGCATCGCTACCGGCTGACGGAGACGCGCGGCTGGATGGATTCGGGCGAGGCGATCGCGGTTCCGGCCTCACACCAGGACCAGGTGGTGGAGCTGGGGCCGGGCGCGGTCTCCATCGGCGGCAGCGAGTTCTGCCCCAACGGCGTGATCGACTATGGCCCGGCGCGGGCGATTTCGATCCAGCTCCATCCGGAGTTCGAGCCGGCGTACGCCAAGGCGCTGATCGAGAACCGCCGCGGGACCCGCTATTCGGACGAGGAAGCCGATCAGGCGGTGATGAGCTACGAGCAGCCCGACGACCGCCTGCGGGTGGGCGCATGGCTGCAGCGCTTCATCGAGCAGGGGTAAGCTGGCCCCCTCCGTCGCGCTGCGCGCGCCACCTCCCCCAACGGGGGAGGATCTTGGTTCCGAGCAGATGCTCCCCCTCTGGGGGGAGCTGACTGAGGGGGGCTTCCACGATAGGGGAGGAGGGGCAGGTTAGGGCCAGCTTACCATCGGCGGCATGGACGAGAGGATGGTGTCGATGTTGCCGCCGGCCTTGAGGCCGAACATGGTGCCGCGGTCGTAGAGCAGGTTGAACTCGACGTAGCGCCCGCGGCGGACGAGCTGTTCGCGGCGGTCTTCCTCGGTCCAGGGCTCGCTCATGCGGTGGCGGACGATCTTCGGGTAGACGTCCAGGAAGGCCTCGCCGACGGCGCGGGTGAAGGCGAAGTCCTTTTCGAAATCGCCGCTGTTGTGGCGGTCGTAGAAAATCCCACCGACGCCGCGAGATTCGCCCCGGTGCGGCAGGAAGAAGTACTCGTCGCACCAGGCCTTGTACTTGCCGTACCACTCCGGATCGAAGGCGTCGCACGCCTCGCGCATGGCCTCGTGGAAGAGCTTGGCGTCGTCGGCCTCCTGGCTGCGCTGCTCGCCCAGCATGGGGGTCAGGTCGGCGCCGCCGCCGAACCAGCTTTCCGCCGTCGACAGGAAGCGGGTGTTCATGTGGACCGTCGGCACCCGCGGCGAGCGCGGGTGGATGATCAGGCTGATGCTGGCCGAGACGTAGCTCGGATCCTTGTCGGCGCCCGGCATCTGCGCGGCCATCTCGGGCGAGAAGCGCGAGGTCGCCGCCGAGGTGTGGATGCCGGCCTTTTCGAACAACCGGCCCTTGAGGTGTCCCCCCACGCCGCCGCCGACTCCGGTCTCGCGAGTCCAGGGGCGCATGTCGAATTGGCCAGGCTCTTCAGGGTAGAGCTCGGGGGAGGCTTCCTCCTCGAGACGCTCGAGTTCGGCGCAGATCCGGGTCTGCAGGCTCTCGAACCATTCCTTGGCGCGGCCGCGGCGGGCTTCAATTTCTGGGGATATGTTTGTCATTGGGCGAGAGCCTTAGGAAATTGACCCGTCTGCCGTAAAGCCTCCGACAGGCCGATCGCCGCCGACACCGTGACATTCAGGGAACGGCGGCCAGGAGAAAGTGGAATGAAGACCCGGGCGTCTGCGGCCTCGTGCACGTCGTCGGGCACGCCTAGGCTCTCACGGCCGAAAAGCAGCATATCGTCAGGCCGAAACGCAAAATCGTGCAAGGGCTGTGCGGCCTTGGTCGAGAAGAGAACAATTCTTTTTCCGGCCTTCGAGGCCTGAAAATCGGCCCATCCGGCATGGCGCACGACCTGCGCCGGATCGCCGTAATCCAAGGCGGCACGGCGAATCGCCTTGTCCGAAAGGGGGAAACCACAGGGTTCTATGACGTGCACCGGGACGTCCATACAGGCGCCAAGACGGAGCGCCGCCCCAAGGTTTTGCGGAATGTCCGGTTGAAAAAGCGCGAGCAGCATTCTAAGCGGTCCAGCCACGGGATTAGCCGGGGCCAGGGGCGAATCGCGGAAGGTGGGCTGCGTACTGCATCCACGACACTTCCAGATTTGCCCGGCGCCAGCGATTAGTTCCGATGGCCCTTACCAGAACCGCTGGGCGGGGTCGAAGGCGGGACTGCTCCGGAATTATCCGTAGTGGTCTGACGGGTCGCAGTCCGCGGCCCTAGAGGAAGGGTAGCTTTAAGGTGGCCGACACCGTCGCGGGCGCAAATCCCGATACCCATGCCGCGGGCGACGACCCGAACCGGCGTGATTTCATTCATATCGCTGCGGCGGCCGCGGCCGGCGGCGCCGTTGTGGGCCTCGCCTGGCCGTTCATCGACCAGATGAACCCGTCCGGCGACACCCTGGCCATGGCCTCGGTCGAATTCGACCTGACCAAGGTCGCCGAAGGCCAGCAGGTGACGATCAAGTGGCGCGGCAAGCCGCTGTTCATCCGTAACCGCACCGGCGCGGAAATCGCCAAGGCGGTGAAGGATGACGGCGCGAGCATGCCCGATCCGCAGCGGGACGAAGATCGCCACAAGCCTGGCAAGGCTCAGTGGCTCGTCCTGGTCGGCACCTGTACGCACCTGGGCTGCGTGCCGACCTTCGGCGGCGGCGACTACGGCGGCTGGTTCTGCCCGTGCCATGGTTCGCACTACGACGTCTCCGGACGGATCCGTAAGGGCCCGGCGCCGAAGAACCTGCATGTGCCGGAATACACGTTCCTTTCCGACACCAAGGTCAAGGTGGGCTGACCCCGATGAGCGGACACTCGAACTACGAACCCAAGACCGGCATCGAGCGCTGGCTCGACACCCGGCTTCCGGTCGTGCGCCTTGCGTACGACTCGATGATCGATTTCCCGACCCCGAAGAACCTCAACTACTGGTGGACCTTCGGCGGCATCCTGGCGGTCTGCCTCGGCATCCAACTGGTCACCGGCATCGTGCTGGCCATGCACTACGTGCCGCACGTCGACCACGCCTTCGCCTCGGTCGAACGCATCATGCGTGACGTCAACTACGGCTGGCTGATCCGCTACATGCACGCCAACGGGGCCTCGATGTTCTTCATCGCGGTCTACATCCACATCCTCCGCGGCCTCTACTACGGCTCCTACAAGGCGCCCCGCGAAGTGCTCTGGATCCTGGGCTGCGTGATCTACCTGCTGATGATGGCCACCGCCTTCATGGGCTACGTCCTGCCCTGGGGTCAGATGAGCTTCCACGGCGCCGTCGTGATCACCAATCTGTTCGGCGCCCTGCCGATCGTCGGCGAAGCGATCACCACCTGGCTGTGGGGCGGCTTCGCGGTCGACAACCCGACCCTGAACCGCTTCTTCTCGCTGCACTATCTGCTGCCGTTCATGATCGCGGGCGTCGTTGGCCTGCACATCTGGGCGCTGCACGTCCCGGGCAACAACAACCCGACCGGCGTGAACGTGAAGTCCAAGGAGGACACCGTTCCCTTCCACCCGTACTACACGGTGAAGGACGGGTTCGCGATCGTGGTCTTCCTGATCCTCTTCGCGACCTTCGTGTTCTACAACCCGAACGCCCTGGGCCACGCCGACAACTACATCCCCGGCAACCCGCTGGTGACCCCGGCGCACATCGTTCCGGAATGGTACTTCCTGCCGTTCTACGCGATCCTGCGCGCGGTTCCGGACAAGCTCGGCGGCGTGCTGCTGATGTTCGGCGCCATTGCGGTGCTGTTCGTCCTGCCCTGGCTCGACACCTCGAAGGTGCGCTCGATGCGCTACCGTCCGACCGCGAAGCTGTACTTCCTCATCTTCGTCGTCACCTGCCTGGTGCTCGGCTACTGCGGCGGCCAGCTTCCGGACAACCACGTGATCCCGGGCGTGTCGACGTTCAAGCTGCTCGACGCGGACCTGAACTCCTTCGTGTGGCTGTCGCGCATCGCCACCCTGTACTACTTCGCCTACTTCCTGGTCGTCCTGCCGATCCTGGGCCTCACCGAGACCCCGCTTCCGCAACCGGAATCGATCAGCGAACCTGTGCTTTCGCATCCCGCCAACGCGCCGGCCGGCGCCGCGGCTTCGCCTGAAAAGAGGGGTTGAGCCTAAGATGCTGCGTAAAGGTATCGCGCTCGCGGCGCTTGGCTTGGCCGTCCTTGCGGCCGCTCCGGCGGCCCAGGCCGCCGGCGGCGCCCTTCCGCCCAAGCACGTCGAGTTCAGCTTCGAAGGCCCGTTCGGCAAGTTCGACCAGGCTCAGCTGCAACGGGGGTACAAGGTCTATCGGGAGGTCTGCTCGGCCTGCCACTCGATGAACCTGATGTACTTCCGGAACCTCGGCCAGAAGGGCGGCCCGTTCTTCGACTCGAAGTACCCGAACCCGAACGACAATCCGTACGTGAAGACCATCGCGGCGGAGTACCAGGTCAAGGATATCGACTCCGAGACCGGTGATGTCATCGATCGTCCGGGCACCTCGGCCGACAAGTTCCCGAACCCGTTCCCCAACGAACCGGCGGCGCGGGCTTCGAACGGCGGCGCCCTGCCGCCGGACCTGTCGGTGATGGCCAAGGCTCGTCACCACGGGCCGCAGTACATCTACTCGATCCTGACGGGTTACAAGGAACCGCCGGCCGGACTGAAGGTCGGCGTGGGCCAGCACTACAACCCGTACATGAACGGCGACGTGTCGGCGGCCTGGAGCGGCCGGCATGACAAGGTCCCGCCGGGCGGCTTCATCGCCATGGCTCCGCCGCTGGCGGCCGGCCAGGTGACGTTCGACGACGGCACCAAGTCGACGCTCGAACAGCAGGCCAAGGACGTCGCGGCGTTCATCTCGTGGGCTTCCGAGCCCAAGATGGAAGAGCGCAAGTCGTTCGGCATGGCGGCCATGATCTATCTGATCATCTTCGCCGGTCTGCTCTATGCGAGCTACCGCCGGATCTGGAGGAACGTCGCCCACTAAGGCGCGCTTCCAGCGACAATCGAGAAGGCCCCGAGGTTCGTCCTCGGGGCCTTTTTCGTTTGCGCGCAAGGGCTCGGAGCCTTCTTGGAGCTTTAGCGTTCGCTCCCTTATGGAGGCCGGGCTTCGGATGACGTCGGACAGCATTCAAGGAAGCCAGACCGTCTTTCCTGGCGACAGCGAGATGTCCCGGCGCATGGCGGCGACCGCCTGGGACGCCAGTCCGCTCGGCTCTCCGGACCGGTGGCCCGCCGGGCTGAAGGCGCCCCTGGCGATGATGCTCTCGTCGCGGTTCGAGATGTGGCTCGGCTGGGGCGAGGACCTGCAGTTCTTCTATAACGACGCCTACATCCCGACCCTGGGCGCCAAGCACCCGAACGCGCTCGGTAAGCCGTTTCGGGAGGTATGGTCAGAGGTCTACGCCGACGTCGAGGACCAGGTCCGAACCGTGATGTCCGAGGGACGGGCGACCTGGAACAAGGCCCTGCTGCTGCTGCTGGAGCGCAACGGCTATCCTGAGGAAACCTACCACACGTTCTCCTATAGCCCGCTCCGCGACGAGGGGGCCGTGCGCGGCCTGATGTGCGTCGTCACCGAGGAAACCGAACGGGTGATCAGCGAGCGGCGTCTGGACACCCTGAGGCGGCTGGGCGAGCACCTGATGGATGCGCGGTCGCCCGACATGGTGCTGGAAGGCGTCTGCGAGGCGCTGGCGGCCAACACCCACGATTTCCCCTTCGCCCTCGCCTATGGCCGTGGGCGACAGAGCGAGTGGCGCGGCCACGCGACCACGCCGGAAGCGGAGGGCCTGTTGGCCCACCCCTGGAGCCTGGACGGCGCGGCCGGCGTCACCGTGAGCCGGCTGGAGCGGGCGCTTGCTTGTCCCACCGGCGCCTGGGCCATCCCGCCGGCGGACTGCATGATCGTTCCGATCGCTGGAATGCGGGAGGCCACCGCCGCGACCCTGGTCTTGGGCCTCAATCCCCACCGGCCGGAGGATCCGGGCCTGCGGGACCTGGCCTTGCTGATCGCCGACCGGGTGGCCGGAGCCTTCGCCCAGGCGCAAGGATTCGAGGAGCAGCGCCGCCGGTCGGACCGAATCTGGACCAACGCCCGGGACCTGATGGTGGTCGTCGACCCCGACGGGCTCTTTAGCTCGGTGAGTCCCGCCTGGACCCGCATCCTCGGTCACGAGGTCGGCGATGTGATCGGGCGTCCCCTGGACGATTTCGTCATCGATAAGGACCTGGAGGCCACCCGCGATATCCACCGGCGCATCAGGGATGGCGAGCAGGTCACCGGTTTCGAGAACCGAGTGCGGACGCTGGACGGGGACTGGCGCTGGATCTCCTGGAACACCGCCAGTGAGGATGGGCTGGTCTATGGCTATGGCCGCGACGTCACCGACGAAAAGGCGCAGGCCGACCAGTTGAGGCGTGCGGAAGAGGCGCTACGTCAGGCCCAGAAGATGGAGGCCATCGGCCAGCTTACCGGCGGCGTCGCGCATGACTTCAACAACCTGCTGACCATCATCCGATCATCGGCTGACCTGCTGCGCAGCAAGACCCTGACCCCGGAACGTCAGCGCCGCTATGTGGACGCGATCTCCGACACCGCGGACCGGGCAGCGAAGCTGACCAGCCAGCTCCTGGCGTTCTCGCGGCAGCAGGCCCTGACGCCAGAGCTCTTCGACGCAACGACCAAGGTCCAGGACCTGGGCGACATGCTGCGCTCGCTGCTGGGCGCGCGTATCCAGGTCGAGGTCGTCGCTTCGTCGGACGACTGCATGGTCGAGGCCGACCTGACCCAGTTCGAAACCGCCCTGATCAATATGGCGGTCAATGCGCGGGACGCGATGGACGGGGAGGGGCGCCTGACCATCAGGATTGCGGCGCGCGGGGGGATCCCGCCGATCCGCGGCCATGCGCCCGCGGCCGGCGAGTTCATTTCCATCGCGGTGAGCGACAACGGCACGGGCATCTCCGACGACGACCTGATCCGGATCTTCGAGCCGTTCTTCACCACCAAGGCGGTCGGCCAGGGAACGGGATTGGGGCTCAGCCAGGTGTATGGCTTCGCCAAGCAGTCTGGCGGCGACGTGGCGGTGGATAGTCGGCTGGGCGAAGGGGCGACCTTCACCCTCTATCTGCCACGACGTCGAAAGGCGCCTGTCACGGTGACGCGCCCGCACGCCCGGCCGCCCGAGGAGGGGGGCGGTCGCGTTTTGGTCGTGGAAGACAACGCCGCCGTTGGCGAGTTCGCCATGCAGTTGCTCAACGATCTCGGCTACACCGCCGAATGGGCTTCGAGCACGTCGGAGGCGCTCGATCGCCTGGAGCGCTTCGGGAACTACGACCTGGTGTTCAGCGACGTGGTGATGCCGGGCGGCGGCGGGGTCGAACTGGCGCGGACGATCCGGGCCCGCTGGCCAGACCTGCCGGTGATCCTTGTAAGCGGCTACAGTCACGTGCTGGCCACCGACGCGCGTCACGGCTTTCCGTTGCTGCACAAGCCCTATTCCGTCGAGGAGCTGTCGCGGGTCCTGCGGCGGCGGGCCTGAAGGCGGCCGGTCAGCCGGCGGGGGCCAGCAGCAGGCGGCCGCGAGGGGAGTCGAAACGAACGCGCCAGTGCGAGAGCAGGGGCGCGCCGATGACGCCGGCCATCCGGGCGTCGACCGGGGCCAGGCCTGCGTCGAGGTTCTCGAACAGGGTTCCGGCGAAGGAGGCCGCGCGCAGTTCGGCGCGACGCTCCCCGCCGGGCAGGAGATCGGCGGGCTTGGCCTCACCGGCCACGCTGGCGAAGGCCGGATCGAGGCGGACCGAGGCGTCGGCGCCGGTGGCGACGACGAAGGGCCCTCCGAAGGCCCGGGGGCCGTCCGATACGGCCGCGAAGGCGGTGGCCGCGCCATCCACCTTGGCCAGCGGCAGAGCCGTCCTAGCGGCGAAGGGCGGGGCCTCTCCCAGGGGGCGGATGGCCACCCGGCAAGGCGCAAAGCTGACATCGACCACGTAGTCGCCGAGGACGTCGGCCCCGATCACGCCGGCGATCGGGGTTGGAAAGAGCCAGGTCCGGGAATCGAGGTCGGCCACGGCCAGAGGACGGGCTTTCAGGGTGAGGCCCGCGACCCGGACGTCGCCGACCAGGGCGGTCTGTTCCAATCCCGCTGCCTGGGCCTTGGTCTCGTGAAGCTGGGTGACAGGACTGCCGGTGTCGAGGATGTAGTCGCCGGCGATCCCGGCGACCGAGGCCGGGGCGACCAGAACGCCCTGTTCGTACCAGCAGGCCGTTTCGCCCGCCCGGGCGGGCACGGGGGCTAGAGCAGGCGCGGCGAGAAGGGCGAGAGCCAGGGCAGAAGGCTTCATGAGGTCCCGGGAATGAGGCAGAGGACGGGAGGCGCCTCGCGCCGGGCAGCATAGTCCCAGCCTGCGCCGACGACGACAATCTGCGCGTGGGGCGCGAGCGGCGCGAAAAAGGTTGTTGCTTGGGCCTTATCGCCGCCGCATCCGCCGCTAAAGTCCGAGCATGACTTTTATCAGGGCATGGAGGGACTTCCGGCGGATGCAGGATGTCGCGGTCGGCGCGGCCTCGCTCATCTACGCCGGGGCGGTCGTCAACGCGTTTCAGGTGCTGCCGGGCGGGATGGCGCTGATCGCGCAGCGCACCTTGATCTGGCCGGCCCTGTTCCTGGTGCTGTCGCTGTGCCTGCCGCTGCTGGTGCCGGCGCTGAAGAAGATCCTCGTCAGATATGTGTGGCTGAGTTTCCAGGCCGGGTTCGGCCAGACGGCGCTGTCGGTGCTGACCGGGGTCGGGCTGCTCGCGGCGGCGGCGCTGTTCATCTATTGGCAGGTCTGGGCGGTGGCGCATGGCGGCCGCTATCCGGCCGGGGTGTTCTCGGGCTATGCGGCCGGCATTGGCATACTGGGCGCACAGGCGGTGCTGGTGCGGGCGCTGGAGACCGTGCCGGAGGTGCGCCGGCAGATCGAGGAGCCGGAGTAGGGCCTGCGGGTGTCCGGCGCGAAGACCGGGACCCATACGCGCCGCACACGCGGAACTGGCGCGGCCTGCGCCGCTTCTTGGGAAATCAGGTGTTCATGGGTCCCGGTCTTCAGCCTATGGCCGAAACCGGGATGACACCAGAGTCAGGGCCGCCTGAGGCGGAGGGTCGGGAGGCCGTGCTCGTCCTGTTCCTCGCCCACGGCCAGGAAGCCCAGGCGCTCCAGGATGCGCCTGGAGGCGTGGTTGGAGGGGTCGATGGTGGCGTCGACGGGACCGGCCTCAGTGGCCTCCAGAAGGGCCGCGGCCGCCTCGCTGGCGTAGCCCTGACCCCAGAAGGGGCGAGAGAAGCCGTAGATCAGCTCCACACGGCCCTGGGTGGCGGTGGGGATGATGCCGGCCCAGCCGATCACCTTGCCCGTCTCGCGCAGGACGACGGCGCGGCTGCCGACGTCGCTGGCCCGCAGCGCAGCGGCGGCGTTTTCGATCCACAGCGCGGTGGCGGCGCGGTCGAGGGTCTGGCCGTCGCCGACGAAGGCCATCACCTCCGGGTCCGAGGTCAGGGCCAGCAGCGGGTCCAGATCCTCGGCGATCATCCCGCGAAGCTGCAGGCGGGGCGTGTTGATGACCTTCACGCCGAACTCCGTCCCGCGCCGTTGTTGGCGAAGTGGGCCAGGGTGCGCAGCCGCGCCAGCCGGGCGCTGTCGGCGTCGTAGTCGGCCCGGCGGTCGGACACGAAGCCGTGGCCGGCGTCATAGAGATAGATCGGCACGTCGGGGTGCGCCGTGCGGATTTCCTCCACGCGGTCCATAGGGATCGAGGCGTCGGTCTTGCCGAAGTGCAGGATGGTCGGGACGGTCGGCGTCTCGTCGTTCAGCTCGGCGATGCGCCGGCCGTAGAAGGCGGCGGCGGCCGAAAGACCATCGCACCGGCAGGCGGCCAGCCAGGTCGCCGCCCCGCCCCAGCAGAAGCCGGTGACGAAGACCGGCGGGGAGAGCAAGTCGATGGCGCCCTGCGCGTCGCCGGCCACCTGGTCCCAGGGCGTCTTCTGGGAATAGTCGACGCCCTTAGCGATGGCCGCCTGGCTGTAGTCGGCCGCGAAGCCCCGCTCCAGGCGATCGTAGAAGGCCGGAGCGATGGTCTCGTAGCCGTCCTCGGCGAAGGCGTCGGCGAGTTCGCGGATGTGGTCGGTGATCCCGAAGATTTCCTGGATCAGCAGCAGCCCGCCGCGGCGGGCGTCGGTCGGTTTGGCGTGGTAGGCGGACACCTCGAACCCGTCGAAGGGGCTCTTGTAGGCGATGGTCTCACCCATGGCTCAGGCGCTTTCGAAGAGCTGCCGCGTTCGGGCGCGGGCGAGGTCGGCGGCTTCTTCGTTGTAGCGCTCGGGGCTCTCGTTGTTGAAGCCGTGGCCGGCGCCTTCGTAGACGTAGACCGGCACGTCGGGATTGTGCTCGTGAACCGCCTTTTCCACGGCCTCGGCGTTGATGCCGGGATCGGTGTGGCCGAGGTGGATGATGGTCGGGCAGAGGGGCTTCAGCTCGGCGTTGGCCTGAACCAGGCTGCCGTAATAGCTGGACGCGCCGGCCAGGCCCTCGACCTTGGCGGCAGACAGCCAGGCGAGCGAGCCGCCGTAGCAGTAGCCGACCACGAAGACCTTGCCACGCGCGGCCAGGAAGTCGCGGCAGGCGCCGATATCGGTCAGGGCCTGCTCGAGCGGGGTGGCGCGGGCGTGGGCGACGCCGGCGGCGAGGCCTTCGGGATCATGCTCGGCGGTGAAGCCGCGCTCGCGGCGATCGTACAGGGACGGGGCGATGGCCTCGTAGCCGGCCTTGGCCCAGCGTTCGACGTCGGCGCGGATGTGCCGGTCGATGCCGAAGATCTCCTGAATGACGATCACGCCGCCCTTGCGGGGGGTGAAGGCCTGTTCGTGGTAGGCCGAAAAGTCAAAGCCGTCCGCGCCCCGAAGGGTGATGGTCTCGCCCATGCGTCTCTCCCTGTTGGGGCGCACATAAGCAGAGGGGGGCGGAGGGGGGAAGAGCGTCGTCCGCTTGCGCGGACGCCCCCTCAGTC
>JAEXKM010000200.1 GCA_023445705.1 Pseudomonadota bacterium | reverse complement strand
AGCCGCAGCAGCGGGCGCGGCCGGGGCCGCCTTGGCGGTGGGAGCGGCGGCGGCGGGCTTCGGCTTAACGGGCTTGTATTTGTCGTTGTAGGTGATCTTGCCTTCCGCGCCCTTGCGGATGGCCTCGACCTGCTTGGCCAGGGCCTCCTGGGTGCGCATCTGCTTCAGGCCGGCCTCGGCATAGGTGACCGCGCGATCGCCGACGAACGGCATGACGCGGTTTTCGCGGATCTGGTTGGCGAACACCGCATTGCCGCGCGGGAAGATGAAGACCTCGCCGGCCGGCAGCTTCATCAGCGTGTCGGTCAGGCCTTCAGGCGCGTTCAGCGTGTCGAGCACGGTGGTGGTGCGCTGGAAGTCGATGTTCTCGCGCGTGAGGACCGCTTCGATCTGCTCGAGGGTGTTCAGCGGCTTGAACTGCTCCATCAGCTTCGGGTCGAACTTTCCGAAGATGACCTGGTCGACGACCATGACCCGCCGGTCGGCGAACATATTGGGGTGGTCGGCCACGAACTTCTCGGCGTCGGCGCGCGTCGGGTTGACGGCGGTCGCAGCGATCTTGCGCTGCAGGGCGCCGACCAGCAGGCCTTCCTTGGCCTGGGCTTCCTGTTGAGCGTAGATCGGAGTCTTGTCGAGCTTCTGCTCCTTGGCGGTCTGGGCCAGCAGCTTGCGGGTGATGATGTTCTCCAGCGCCGCCTGCTCGAGGGCCTTGCGCTGTTGCGGATCGGCCGGCGATGCGCCGCCCATCTCGCGGTTGAGTTCGGTGATGGTGATCTCCTCACCGTTCACCGTCGCGACGACTTGCCCCTCGGGGGCTTTTTTCGACCCGCCGATCATGCCGCAGCCGCTCATGGCGATGCAGGCCAGCAGGGCTGCGCCATGAGTCCAGTTCAGTTTCATCGGTTTCTCCCCGAATGTGCTCTTTCAGCGATCCCCGAGTCTGTGCGCCCGCTTCGAGCGCCTGAGACCTGGACGGCTGGTCAACCCTTTAACCTCGAAACATCTTAAGCTGTCACGAACAGCGATCTGCGGCGAGAGGGTTCGCACATGCGACTAGGGCGGACGTGACGCGGCCGGCCGAGAGCTTTGAGGTTGCAACTGCCCGCCGGACAAGGGAAAAGCTGCCGCTTACGTAAAGTCCCCCCGAGCGTCCACCCGATCATGAGCGACGAGCCGAAACGCCGCCCGATACTGTCCTTGAAGAATCCGCCGAAGGTGATGGTTCCCGAGGCGCGCAAGAAGGCGCCCGAACCGCCGCCGCCGGCCGTGCAGTTCGACTGGAAGTGCAAGCCCTGCGGCGCCGGGGTCCTGATCGACGAAGCCCTGGGCGACGAGGCGGTGATCCGCTGCCCGTCCTGCAACGCCAAGCTCGGGACCGCTGGCGACTTCCGCGCCGATCCGCCGCCGGCCAAGCTGCGCGCCCGGCCGGTCAAGCACGCTGGCGCCTAGGCGGTAACCTCTCGCATTACCGGCCCGATCTCGTCGTGCAGCACGATGTCGGCGATGGGATCCTGCTCGGTCGGCTCACGGTTGACGATGGCCAGGGTCGCGCCGTTGCGCTTGGCCATCAGCGGAAAGCCGGCCGCCGGATAGACGACCAGCGAAGAGCCGAGAACCAGGAAGAGATCACAGTCCAGCGTGGCGGCTTCAGCGCGGTCCATCTGGTCCTGCGGCATGGACTGGCCGAACGAGATTGTCGCGGACTTCACCAGCCCGCCGCAGACCCGACATGCCGGAATCTCGCCGCGCTCCAGAAAGCCTTCGCGGAATTCGGAAAATTCGTGGCGCTCGCCGCAGGCCAGGCAACGGGCGTAGTGCGCATTGCCGTGCAGCTCGATGACCTTGTCGTCGGGTACGCCCGACTCCTGGTGCAGGTTGTCGACGTTCTGGGTGATGACCGCGGTGGCCCTACCCTCGGCGATCAGCCGCGCGACGGCGGTATGGCCATCGTTGGGCCGGGCCCCAGTCCAACCGGCCGAGCCTGAGAACACTCGCCGCCAGGCTTCCCTGCGGCGCGCTTCGTCGGCGACGAAGTCCTGGAAGTATATCGGCTTCATCCGGCTCCAGACGCCGCCGGGGCTGCGGAAGTCAGGCACGCCGGATTCCGTCGAGATCCCCGCGCCGGTGAACACCACGATCCTGCGGGCTTCGGCGAGGGCCCTGGCCAGTTCTGCGCGGTCCGACATCGGCTTCCTCCTTGGCGTTCGCGATCGGTAGCGCGCCGCCTGCGCCGGCGCCAGTCGGTATGGCCGACTTTCCAAGGCGGTTTTCGGCGTCGTGGGGACAAGTAGTTCTTTGTGCAAGTAAAGTAATACTTAGGGTGAGTGGCGGGGTGCGACAATCTGCGCGCGCCGTATTAATCGCGATTAACAGAACAGGAAGCGGTGCGATCTAGCTATCGAGCAAATTACGCGTTGGGGGCGTTTGCCATGAGTTTTAGTAATGTACGCATTCCGGCCAAGCTTGCCGCAGCATTTGCGGTTATATTGGCAGTATTCGCGCTGGCTTCCGGGTTTGTGTTCATGGGCCTCGGCGCGACGCTAGACGCTGCGCGCGCGAACAATGTGAGCTACCAGAACATCTCGGACGTCGATGCGGTGCTCTATAACAT
>JAEXKM010000129.1 GCA_023445705.1 Pseudomonadota bacterium | reverse complement strand
CTGGGCGTCCTGCATATCTGCGACGAGGACGGCAACGAGCTGCCGGTAGGCGAAACCGGCCTGGTCTATTTCGAGCGCGAGGCTCCGACCTTCGAGTACCACAACGACCCGGGCAAGACGGCTTCGGCGCGGCACCCCCAACACCCGAACTGGAACGCCTTGGGCGATGTCGGCTACCTCGACGAGGATGGCTATCTCTACCTCACCGACCGCAAGGCATTCATGATCATCTCGGGCGGGGTGAACATCTATCCCCAGGCGATCGAGGACGCCCTGGTCACCCATCCCAAGGTCGCGGACGTGGCCGTATTCGGCGTTCCCGATCCGGAGATGGGCGAGGCGGTGAAGGCGGTGATCGAGCCGGCTCCGGGCCAGGCCCCGACCGACGAACTCGCCGCCGAACTGATGGTCTATGCGCGCGAGCGCCTGGCCCACTATATGGCGCCGCGCTCCATCGACTTCATCGAAGAGATGCCGCGCCTGCCCACCGGCAAACTCTACAAGCGAGTGTTGCGCGACACCTACTGGCAGCAGGACCGGAAGATCTGAGCGGGATCAGGGTTGGCGGAACGGCGAGTACTCGTCTGCCAGCCATTCCATCTCGCCCTCGACGGCGGCGCGTTCGCGCTCAAGGAAGTCTTCCACTGGGCCGCGCAGGCGCGGGTCAGCGATGAAGTGGGCGGAGTAGACCGGGCTGGGCAGATAGCCGCGGGCGATCTTGTGCTGCCCCTGGGCGCCGGCCTCGACCCGAGCGAGGCCGCGCTCGATCGCCCATTCGATGGCCTGATAGTAGCAGAGCTCAAAGTGCAGGAACGGCACGTCCTCGACGCAGCCCCAGTTGCGGCCGTAGAGGCAGTCCTCGCCGATCAGGTTAAGGGCCCCTGCGATCCAGCGGCCATGCCTGCGCGCCATGACTAGCAGCGTCCGATCGGCCATTCGCTCGCCCAGCAGCGAAAAGAACAGACGGTTGAGATAGGGCCGGCCCCACTTGCGCGATCCCGTGTCCATGTAGAAGGCGAAGAACGCGTCCCAGTGGTCCTCGGTGATCTCACCGCCGGTCAGGGCGAAGATCTCGACCTCGCTCTGCGCATCGCGGCGTTCGCGCCGGATCGTCTTGCGGCGGCCTGAGGACAGCGCGCCGAGGAAGTCCTCGAAGCTGGAATAGCCCCGGTTCTCCCAGTGGTACTGCTGCCCCTGGCGGAGCGAGAGCCCTTGCTCGCCCATCCATGCCCACTCGGCGGCCGTCGGAAAGTTCACGTGCAGCGAAGAGGCCTCATAGCGTTCGCAAACCGCCAGCGCCCCGCCGAGGAGGATTCGCCAGGCCTCCTGCCGGTCGACATCAGGCCGAACCAGCAGCCGCGGCCCGGTGGCCGGGGTGAAAGGCGCCGCCGAGATCAGCTTCGGATAATACTGCCCGCCGGCCCGCTCATAGGCGTCGGCCCAGGCATGGTCGAAGACGTACTCACCCTGGCTGTGGGACTTCAGGTACAGCGGCATGACCGCGGCGATACGGCCGTCCTCATCTTCGACGGCAAGGTGCTGAGGCCCCCAGCCAGAGCGCTCGACGGCGCAGCCGGACGCCTCGACGATGTCCAGAAAGTCGAACGACATGAAGGGATTGGCGCGGTACTCGGGATTTCCCGCGCACGCCTCCCAGGCCTCGCGCCCGATCTCGGAGACCCGGCGGTTGATCTGCACCGCCGCCTTCAGCTTCACGCCGCGAAGCCCTCGAAGATCAGGTTGTCGCAATAGGGGCGGATCTGCTCCCATTGGGCCGGGTCGCGGATGGTCCAGGCGACGATCGGCATCCCCTCCTCCCGATACTTGGCCGCCCGCTCGTCAGGCAGCATTTCGGCATGGAGGGCAAGGAAATGCGGCCGGGCGATGGCCACATGCTCAAGCCGCGCGAAGGACTGTCGCTGCGCCTCGTTCATGTGCGGCGCACGCTTGTAGTCGTAGCTGTCGAGGCCGCGCAGCACGCCGGGAAACCGGTCGGCGAACCAGGCGTGGGAATAGGGATTGAAGCCGATCACGCAGACGGGGCCGGCGTGGTCGATGAGGATTTCGTGCACCCGCTGTTCCAGCGGGCCGACTTCGCCATAAGGCGTCTTCAGCTCTACATGGGTCATGGCGCGGCGGCCGATCAGCGCCATCGTCTCGCGGAGGGTGGGAATACGCTCGTCTGTTCCGGCCAGGCGAAGTTCGGAGAGTTCGGCGGCCGTGCGATCGCGAAGCTTGCCCTCGACACCGGTCAACCGGGCCAGGCCATCGTCGTGAAAGACCATGGCCTCTCCGTCCGAGGAGAGTTGGACGTCGAGCTCAATGCCGTACCCGGCGTCGCACGCGGCCTGAAATGCGGCGAGCGAATTCTCTGGGGCGCCATCCTTGTTCCACAGACCGCGGTGAGCGACCGGCGGGTGGAACAGCAGATCCCAAGCCTCGCCGAAGGCGTCCGTCACCGGACTTGCACCACGGCGTCGACTTCGACCGCGAAGTTCAGCGGCAGGCGATAAACCCCGACGGCCGAGCGCGCGTGCTTGCCCGCATCCTCGAAGGCCCCGACCATCAGGTCCGAAGCCCCGTTCACCACCTGGGGAATGTCGAAGAAGTTCGGGCCCGCCTGGACGAAGCCGCCCAGCTTCACCACCCGGACGACGCGGGACAGGTCGCCGTCGCAGGCCGCCTTCATCTGGGCCAACAGGTTGATTCCGCAGAGCCGCGCGGCGGCCTTGGCGGTCTCAAGATCCACATCATCGCCGACGACACCGCGTATCCCGCCGCCTGCATCGGTCGAAACCTGGCCGGAGATGTGCACGAGATCGCCCGCCCGCACGAACGGGACGTAATTGGCGACCGGAGGATTAGGCTGCGGCAGGCTGATGCCGAGCGCGGCAAGACGTTCTTCGACCTGTGACATGCCGAAGGTCTAACCCTGGCGCTCGAAGCCGGGAAGCCGAAAAGAGAAAAGGGCCCGCGCCTGGAGGAACGCGAGCCCTTTTCGGAGAGGCGCCCTAGTACGCAGGGCGACCGGAGAGATCTATCAGCGAGCGGCCTGCAGGCGCTCGACCGCGGCGGTGACGCGCGCGTTCAGCGGCTTCACCGAGTCCTTCACCGAAGCGGTGACGATGTCCGACATCTTCGAAACGCCGGCGATGTAGGCGTCGAGGGCGGATTTCGCGAAAGCGGTCTGGAGCTCGAGGGCTTCCTGGAACGACTTGGCGCCGGAAAGCGACTTCGCCGCAGCGACCTGATCTTCCACGGCCTTCTTCGAATAGGCCATCGCCTCGGCGCTGAGCGCTTCGACGCCCTTGGTCGAGGCGGTGACTGAAGCGATCACGGCTTCCAGGTTCTGCTTGGAATGGGTGTTGAACTCATTGAGTTGAGCGAGGGACTTCTCGACAGCGTCCTTGAAAGCGACGTTGCCGGCGGCGGTGAACTGCTCAACGGTGGACTTGGCGGTTTCAGCGGCGGCCATGGGCGGGCTCCTGGAATCGAACGAGCGACGCAGGGGCTGCGGCGCAGACGTGAACGGGACTTGCCTTAAACTCGCCCTTCATGTCCCATGTTGCAGTGCAGCAGTCAACCGATTTTTGTGCACCGCACAATTTTTGAAGCCGCAAGCTTTGCAGTGTCGATCACGGCACTGTTGATCGGAAAAAGCGCGACAAAACAGCTCATTCAAGTCCTGTTTACCATCACGCAAGGCTCTGGCTGCCATGCTACGACTCACCAAGAGCGGCCGGGGGGCCGCCTAACCCTTGTACGACGGACGAACTGCATGTTCGAGCGCGCCCGCCGCCTGTTTGCCTCTCTGCTGATTGCCGGAGCGACCGCCCTCGCCCCGGTAGCCACCACGGCCCAGGCACAGGTTCCCTATCTGCAACTGCCCGCCAACCAGCCGAAATATGCGGCCGTGGTCGTCGACGCCAAGACGGGCGAAGTGCTCTACGCTAAACGCGCAGACAGCCCCCGGTATCCCGCGTCGATCACGAAAGTGATGACGCTGTACCTGACCTTCGAGGCGCTGCAGTCGGGCCGCCTGCATCCCAACGATCCGGTGCCGATCTCCCCGCGCGCGGCCGCCCAGTCGCCCAGCAAGCTCGGCCTGCGCCCGGGCGACAGCCTGACCGTCGACCAGGCGATGCAGGCGCTGGCCGTGAAGTCGGCCAACGACATCGCCGTCGCGCTGGCCGAAAAGCTCGGCGGCACCGAGGCTCGGTTCGCCGCGATGATGACCCTGCGCGCCCAGGAACTGGGCATGCGCAACACCCGCTTCGTCAACGCCTCGGGCCTGCCCGACAGCCGCCAAATCTCCACGGCGCGTGACATTGCGATCATGTCGCGGGCGGTGATGCGCGACTATCCGCAGTATTATGACCTCTTCAGCCAGCGGACCTTCACGTTCCGCGGCACGACCATGCGCAACCACAACGGCCTGTTGGGCCGGACCCCGGGCGTGGACGGCCTGAAGACCGGCTACACCAACGCCTCGGGCTTCAACATCGCGGTCTCGGCGGTGCGCGACAACCGCCGCCTGATCACCGTGGTCCTGGGGGCACCGTCCACCGCGATCCGCAACGAGAACGCCGAAGACCTGATCCTGACCGGCTTCGACGTCATGGCCCGCCGCGACCGCGGCGAACGGATCACCGTGGCGCAGAACCTGTTCGAGCCGACGCCGTCCGGCCCGGTCATCCGCGGATCGACCGAGCAAGGCGACGGCGACCAGGACGGCCTGAAGATCGTACTCGCCTCCGCCCCTCCGCCGGCCGCGGCCTCGCGCACCAAGATCGTCGAGCCCGCCAAGAGCGGCCTGCACGGCAAGGGCAACTGGATGGTCCAGGTCGGCGCGTTCAAGTCCAAGGCCGACGCCAAGGAACAGATCACCTTCGTCACCAAGCGCTTTGGCAAGCACTTCCAGGCCAGCAACGGCCAGGTGAGCAGCCAGTCCGGCTCCTATCGGGCGCGCTTCTCCGGCTATACCGAATCCTCGGCGAAGGACGCCTGCCAAGCCCTGAAGGCCAAGCGCCTGGCCTGCATGGTCGTGAAGCCGGCCTGACGGCTACTTCCGCAATAGGCGGTCCCTGGCGGCGTTGAGTTGAGCCGCCAGGCCGCTGGTGCCGCCCTTGTCCGGATGGGCCATGCGCATAAGGCGCGCATAGGCGGCCTTGATTTCAGCCTCGGAGGCCTGCGGGCCGACGCCCAGGATCGACCGGGCTTCAGAATCGCTGAGGCTGAGTGAGGGCCGCGCGGGCAGAGCGCCGGTGCGCCTCGTCGATATGGCCAGCCACATCCCCATCACCACCAGCACGATGGCCTTGCCCCAACCTCCCCGCACGCCAACGAAGGCCGCGGCGGCGAAGCAGGCGATGGCCAAGGCGCCCACGAGAAAGCGCCACTCCCGGCGCTTCAGGGCGAACTTGCCTCGGCTTACCCAGATGTAGAAGAGCAGGGCCGCACAGCCGATGGCGATGTAAAGCATGAGAACCGGTTACTGAGCGGCCAGCCGCTCTTCGCCTTCCAGGCCGGAAATGCCCAGGGACCCGATCAAGGCGCGGAGTTCCTGGCGCGCGGCGACGTGCTGGAGCGACATCGCCACGGGGCGGATGGAGGGCGAGAGATCGGCGATAGTGAGGCCGAAGGGAAAGAGCTCGCGATAGATGACGCGGTCGCGCAGGCCCGGCCCCACACGGAAACCGACGCGGCGGGACAAGGCCTGGACCCGCTCGTCCAGGCGTTTGCGGTTGCGGGCCTCGGTCGGCGCCAGGCGGTTACGCAGCACCACCCAGTCGATCGACTTGCCGGTGGCGACCGCGCGGGTCTTGCGGCTGTTCCACACGGTTTCGGAATAAAGGCTCGGTCGCTTCAATTCCAGCGTGACCGGGTCCACGACGCCCAACATGTCGAAGTCGACGAAGCTGTCGTTCATCGGCGTCACGATCAGATCGGCCGCACCATGCGCCGCCCGGCCAACGGCCGTGTCGCTGCCGGGAGTGTCGATCAGGATGAAGTCGGCCTGGTCCTGGGCCCGGCCGAAGGCGTCCTCGAAGTGAGCCAGGGCCTCAGCCTCCGGGGCCTTGGCGAGTTCGGCGCCCAGCAGGAACTCCACCGGCATCGGGGCGACCGCGTTGTTCGCCTCGAGCCAGGCACGGCGGTGAGCGAAGAAGTGGGCCATGCTCTGCTGGCGCAGGTCCAGATCCAGAGTCGCCACGCGCGCGCCGGCGTGCAGCAAGGCCGTGGCCACGTGAATGGCGATCGTGGACTTGCCCGCCCCGCCCTTTTCATTGCCGACGACGATCACCTTAGCTTGCGACATCGATCCTCAACTCCATCACCGGGTCCGAGCCCGCCGATTCCATTTGTTAACAGGAACCTTCGCAGCGACGCTGCGTCAACGCAGTCATCCTCAAGGCCTGTGGATGGAATGGACGCCGGACCGGTCGCACGCCATAAGCGCCGAACGGTTATTCCAACGAGTCCCAGCATGTCCCAGATCGCAATCGCCCGCACTGTAGCCGATCTTCGCACGCAGGTTCGCGCCTGGAAGGCGCGCGGCGAGCGGGTGGCGCTGGTGCCCACTATGGGCGCCCTGCATGACGGGCATCTGTCGCTGGTGGCCCTCGCCAAGACCAAGGCCCACCGAGTGGTCGCGAGCGTCTTCGTGAATCCGACCCAATTCGGCCCAAACGAGGATTTCGACGCCTATCCCCGTGGGGAAGCGCGCGACGCCGAGCTGCTGGCTAGCGCACAATGCGACCTGCTGTACGCACCGACGGTCGCCGAAATGTACCCCGAGGGCTTCTCGACGACGATCAATGTGACCGGAGTTTCCGAGCCTCTCGACGGCGCGGCGCGGCCGGGCCACTTCGCCGGCGTGGCGACGGTCGTGACCAAACTGCTGTTGCAGTCGGGGACCGACGTCGCGGTGTTCGGGGAGAAGGACTACCAGCAGCTCCAGGTCATCAAGCGGGTTGTGCGTGACTTGGATATTCCTGTGGAAATTATCGGCGCACCGACCTCGCGGCTCGAGGACGGCCTCGCCCGTTCCTCCCGCAACGCCTACCTCAGCGAGGCCGAGCGCGAGGTCGCCGGACGCATGAATCTGGCTCTATCCGACGCCGTGCGGCGCCTGCAGGGCGGCGAGAGCGTCGAGAAGGTCGAGGCCACGGGCCGAGCCGCCCTGGAACGGGCCGGCTTCCAACGCATCGACTATTTCGAAGTGCGCAACGCCGACGATCTGAGCCATCCGGGGCCGGGGCCGCTGAGCGTGCCGGGCCGCGTCTTGGCGGCCGCCGTCATCGGGCGGACGCGCCTGATCGACAACATGGCTGTCTGAGGAAGGCCTACCAGGCGCCGACTTCGCGGAGTTGGCGCGCGAGTTCGGGCGGGATCTCGCCGTCGACCTCGCCGGCGAGATCAGGCGGAACGTCCTTGGCCTCGAGGTAGCGCCATCCCTGGAAGGCCCGGCGCGGTGTCGGCGCGACGCGGATGATCTCCGGATCGACGGTGACTTCACAGCGGGCGGCGGCGCCATCGCCGACCGTATCGACCGCCAGGATGCGCTGGCGGCAGAGAATGGCGCCCCGGAAAACCCGATAGAGAGAGCCGCCGTCCAGCAGTTCGGCGGCCCGCTTCGGCGTCTGGCGGGTATGCATGATCCAGGGCCTGCCGGATTGGTGCCAAGCCAGCAGGTCTTCGATGGTGTCGCATCCCACCACCAGCTTGATCATGTTCAGCGCCATCAGACGAACCAGTTGGGTTTGCGCTTCTCGAGGAAGGCGCGGACCCCCTCCTGCCCTTCTTCGCTGACCCGGGCGCGGGCGATGCGCCGGGCGGTCTCTTCCATCACCTCTTCGATCGGACGATAGGCGACGTCTTCGACCAGCTTCTTGGACTCGGCGACGGCGATCGGGCCGCAGGCCATCATGCCGGCGGCGATGGCGTCCCGGGCCGCGTCCAGGGCCGCGGCGTCGGCGACGACCTCGCTGACCAACCCGATCTTCTCGGCATGGGCCGCGTCGAAGACCTGGCCCGTGGCAAAGAGCGCGCGGGCGTTACGCGGACCGATTGCGGCCACGACGTAGGGGCTGATGGTGGCGGCGATAATGCCCAGCCGGACTTCGGAGAAACTGAACTTTGCATCCGCGGTGGCCACAGCCATGTCGCAGGCCGCGGCCAGGCCGGCGCCGCCGCCGAACGCGCCACCCTCCACCAGGGCGACCGTCAGGGCCGGAATGTCCCAGAGGCTCTTGAGCATCCGGGCCATCTGCATGGCGTCGTCACGGTTGTCCGCCTCGGTGCGCTCGATGGCGTCGCGCATCCATTCCAGGTCGGCCCCGGCGCTGAAGGTTCCGCCGTCGCCCCGAAGGAAGACCACCCGCACGCCCTCAGCGCCCTGCAGCGTCTCGAACGCCTCGTGGAGGGCGGCGATGAGCTCGGCGTTAAAGGCGTTCCGACGCGCGGCGCGCTTGATGGTGACGAAGGCGACGCCCTCCTGCGTGGCGTCGAGGTCGACGAACCGGGAGTCGGCGTCGGTGTCTGTGACTTCGACCAGGGGGTCGGCGATGGGGTTGGTCATGGCTGCGCACTCCAGAAGACGTTCAGTGAAACGCCGAAGACGGCCTGGGGATCAGGCCAAGCCATAGCGGCCCGCGGCGACGCAAGCTAGGCTGCCGAGGTGGTCAGTTTGCCCGACATGCCTGGGACCTCCGCTCTGGCGCAGCTCTTCCACGAAGAGCGCAACCAGGGCGAGGCGACATGGTTCGCCCTTCCGGGCGGCGCAACGCTGTTCGAGGCCGGCGAGCCCGCGGACCGGCTCTACTTCCTGCGCGCCGGCCGCCTGGGCGCCTTTCGGCGCAGCGAGAACGGCGAACTGCAGTTCCTGGGGGTCATTCGTCCGGGGGAACCAGCCGGCGAGATGTCGCTGATCGCCGGAATTCCGCACAGCGGGACCGTGGTGGCGTTGCGGGATTCGGAAATCTTCTCCCTGCCCCGCGACGCCTTCTTCGAGGCCTGCGAGGCGGACGCTCGGGTGATGACCGAGCTGGCGCGGTTGATGATCCTGCGCAGCCGGCAGGCGGCCACCAAGGCCTCGGTCGGCGAACCATCCGTGTTCGGTCTCCTCGCGGCGGGACCCGGCGTCGCGGTCAGGCCGCTGGCCGACCGGATCGGCCGCGAGATCGCCAAACTGGGCTATTCGGTGAAGGTGGTGGGCGCAGAGGCGCTGCACGCGTCCACCGAGTGGTTCTCCGAGGCTGAGCAGACATCTGATTTCGCGCTCTACGCCGCTGAGCACGAGGATGGCGGCTGGCGCACCGTCGTTGGCCGGCAGGTGGATCGGCTGTTCTGGGTGGGCCGGGGCGATGCGCCGCCCCCGTCTGAGCCGCCGACCCACGCTCCACTGGCCGCCCAAGGCCTGGTGGACCTCATCCTGGTGCAACCGAAGTCGCGGCGCACCCCACGCGGATCGCAGGCCTGGGTCGATGTCCTGCAGCCTGCCCGCCTCTTCCATCTGCACCGCGAGCACAGTGAGGACATCAAGCGCATCGCCCGGGTGATCGCCGGCCAGTCCGTCGGGCTGGTGCTGTCCGGCGGCGGCGCCCGCGCCTACGCTCATGTCGGCGCAATCAAGGCGCTGCGGGAGCGCGGCGTTCCCATCGACTTCGTCGGCGGCGTTTCCATGGGCGCCATCATCGGCGCTGGCGTGGCCATGGGCTGGGACCAGCCGGAGATGGAGGCGCGGATTCGCGACGCCTTCGTCGCCACCAGCCCGCTCGACGACATCGCCCTGCCGCTGCTGGCCATGACGCGGGGCGAGAAGGTCCAGGACCGCCTGGCCAAGCATTTCGGCGACACCCAGATCGCCGACATGTGGCTGCCGTTCTTCTGCGTCTCCTCGAACCTCACCACCGGCACCTACCAGATCCACAAGAGCGGCCTGCTGCGCCGGGCCCTGCGGGCGACGATCTCTTTGCCTGGCGTGCTGCCGCCCGCCACAACCGACGACGACAACGTGCTGGTCGACGGGGCGGTGATGAAGAATTTCCCGGCGGACCTGGTGCGCCTGACCCACCTGGGGCCCATCGTCGGCGTCGATGTCAGCCGTGGCCGCTCGATCACCGCCGAGGACGTCGCCCGGCCCGAGTCGGTCTGGCGCTGGATCCGGTCCGGTGACTGGCGCAAGGGTCCGCCAATCGTCTCGTTGCTCATGCGGGCGGCGACCGTGTCGACGGGCCGAGACCTGGCTGCGGCGCGCGAGGCCACCGACGTGCTGATCAGTCCCGACCTGACCGGCGTCGAAATCCGCGACTGGTCAGCCTTCGAACCCGCGGTCGAGGCCGGCTATCGGGCCACCCTGGAGGCGCTCGACAAGCTGGATCGCCCGGTCACGGAGCTGCGCAGACGCCCAACCGTGCACGAAAGAGAGGCAATTCGCGCGCAAACGACCAAATGACACAGAAAGGCCCTTTGCGGATCCCGCAGGACAGCCCCATATTGAAAGTCCTGTTCAACAGCTGAAAGGAGGTGACCCAGTGTCTCATTGTCCTCATCCGAGTGTGGAAGCCGCGACCCGGGTCGCCGCTTACGAGGTCTCCAAGTAAGCGCCGAGTCGTGGGCCGCACTGCGGTCCGACAATGGAAGGGCCGGTTCTCGAAAGAGGGCCGGCCCTTTGTCTTTGAGGGGCTGCGCGCCGGCCATTACCTCGCAGGTCATGGAGCCCGGTCGCGCCGGCCGCTAGGCTCCCTCTCATGAACGCACAAGCCACCGCCGTCGGAGACCACCTGCGCCACTGGCGTCAACGCCGCCGGCTGAGCCAACTGGATTTGGCGCTCGACGCCGAGATCTCCACCCGCCATCTCAGCTTCCTGGAAACCGGCCGGGCGCAGCCTAGCCGGGAAATGGTGCTGCGGCTGGCCGAGCACCTGGAAATCCCCCTGCGCGAACGCAATACGATCCTCGTATCGGCAGGTTTCGCGCCAGTCTTTCCACAAAGGTCGCTGGATGACCCCGCCCTGGCCGCGGCGCGCCGGGCCGTGGAGCTGATCTTGAGCGGCCACGAACCGCACCCGGCCCTGGTCGTCGACCGCGGATGGAACCTCGTCAGCGCGAACCGGATGATCGCGCCGATGCTCGAAGGGGTCGATCCCTCGCTGCTGACCGGACCGGTCAACGTCCTGCGCCTGACGCTGCACCCAAAGGGCCTGGCCCCTCGCGTCGCCAATCTGCACGAATGGCGCGCACATCTGCTGGATCGTCTGCGGAGGGAGGTCCAGCTCACCGCCGATCCAGCTCTAAATGATCTGCTGACGGAGCTGAGGGCCTATCCGATCCTGGATGGCCAACCGCCGCGAAAGGCCTCGGACGAGCTCGGCGGCGTGGCCGCGCCATTCCGGCTGAATACCCCGGCGGGGCTACTGTCGTTCTACAGCACGACCACGGTGTTCGGGACGCCGGTGGACGTGACGCTGTCGGAGCTGACCTTGGAAACCTTCTTCCCCGCCGACGGCGAGACGGCCGAGGCCGTGCGGCGGCTGGCGGCCGCCCTGCCCGCCTAGAACGCCACGCAGGCGGCCTGGGTGACCAGGAGGACCGACTCCTGGCCAAAGCGCGCCTTGTAGGCCTTACGGGCGGCGTCGAGCTTCTTGCCGGCGTCCGGACCGTTGGGCAGCACCAGGACCACGACCTTCGAAGCCTCGCGGATCAGGCGGTTCTCATCGCCCTTCCACTGGCCGCCGCCCTCCAGCACTGTCAGGCCGCTGGGAAAACGGGGCGTGAGCTCCTCGTCGACGAACTTGCGGAAGTCGGCCTCGGAAACGCCAGGTTTGCCGCCGATGTTCTGGCCGAAGAACAATTGGGCGGTCCGCATCGGTTCCTGCCCCACGGGACAGGCCTGGGGCGCAGGCAGGCTCGAACAGCCGGCCAGCGCGAGGGCGCCTGTAATCGCCAATATCGGAACGACACGCATCATCGGATGGGTGGTTAGCATGCGTCGGGCTGGGCGATAAACGGTTGCGTGTCTATTCGCCGGGGTCGACGCGCCCCTCGATCTGTTCGAGCGGCGGGCGACCGAGCCGATCGAGGATCAGGTAGACCGCAACCCCCACCAGACTGACCCCCAGTATCCCGGCGAGCCACACCACGGCGCCGCGGCTGAGCGGGCCGTCGATATAGGCCGGGGCCGTACTCATGGCCCAGAAGACCGAACCGCCGAAGATCGCGAGGCCAGCGCCCGCCAAGGCGACCGCCGGCGCGAGCCCCGCCTTGCGCTTGGCTCGCGGGCGCGGGCCAAGGCGGTCGGAAAAAAGGTCGGCAGGCGCCTCGTCGACGACATCGGCCGGTTCGGGCTCGCCTTCGAAGAGGGTGGGCTCGGACTCGTTGGCCGCCACCAGTTCCAGTCGCGGCTCCTTGAAGACCTCGGCAGGCTCGAGCTCTTCCTCGGGCGGGGTCAGGACGAATACGGCGTCGGCGGCGGCGTGCGGGAACGGCGCCATGGCGACGGCGTCCTCCACCACCAGGCGCGGCGGTTCGGGCATCACCGGAGCGCCGCCCTCCCGGAACACGCCGGCCAGCCGCGTGGAGACCGCGGCGGCCGCTTCAGGGGCTAGGCCCGCAGCGCGTTCAGGCTGGGCCGGCCGCTCCTGGTTTGCTTCGTCACGTTCGAGAGTGGTCTTCTCACCCTCCAGGGAGGCGCGCAGCGCGGTCGGAACCTCGCGCGGCACCAGCCCTGAGGTGTCGAAGTCGATGTTGGGACGCACCACCGGCGAAGGCGCGGGGATCCAGGCGCCCGGCGGGGTGAGGAAAAGCGCCTTTTCGGCCGAGCGGCGACGGACCAGCGCGTCGACCACGATCTTCTCGCCCTCGAACTCGGCCTTCCGCCATAGTTCCATGGCGTAGGCGGCCTGGATCAGCGCGCCCTCGTTCAGCCGGCGCAACACCGAGGAGCGTCGGAAGTTCTCCGAACCAATGTTGAAGGCGAACGCCACCAGGGCGTCGAACTGGTTCTGATTGAGCGGGGTGAAGACCCACTCGTTCACGACGTGGGAGACGGCGATGAGGTCGTACATCAGCAGGGCCTCGGCGTCGTGTTCCGAGACCTCGGCGCCCTCACGGGCGGTCAGCGTGTGGCCATAACCGATGGTCCAGCGGCCATCCGGCAACTGGGCGGCCTTGCGGCGATAGCCCTCGCAGCGCTTGATCAGCTCGATGGCCGCTCGCGACACCTGATTGCGCGATTTCATCGATCCCGTTGACCCATCCTGACACACGGGCGCACCCACCCGGTCATTAACGGGCAAGATAGGGGCCGCTTACAGCAGGATCAGCGCCGCAAGGCCAAGAAACGCGAAAAATCCCGTAAAATCCGTCGCAAAGGTCACGAAGACCGACGACGACACGGCCGGATCGCGGCCGATACGCTCCAAGACCAGGGGCGCCAGAACCCCGGCGAGGGACGCCACAAAGAGATTGATGATCAGGGCGAGCCCGAAGGTGACGCTGAGCTTCACATCGTGGAACAGGAGATAGATCGCCCCGCCGGTCACCAGGGCAAGGGCCACGCCGTTAGCGAGCCCCACCGCCATTTCACGGAAGACGGTGCGGTAGGCGTTCACCTCCGACAGTTCCTTGCTGGCCAGGGCGCGCACGGCGACGGCCAGGGCCTGGGTGCCGGCGTTGCCGCCCAGGGACGCCACGATGGGCATCAGGACCGCCAGGGTGACCAGCTTGGCGATCTCGCCCTCGAAGGCGCGGATGACGCTGGCGGCGAGGGCCGCGGTGACGGTGTTGAGAGCGAGCCAGGGAAGCCGGGCGCGAATGATGTCCATCACATCGGCGTTCCGGCCGGCGTCGGACACGCCGGCGAGGGCCAGGATGTCCTCTTCGCTCTCTTCCTGGATGACGCCGACGATGTCGTCGACGGTGATCTGCCCGACCAGGCGGCCGCCCGGTTCCACGACGGGGGCGGAGATCAGGTGATACTTGTCGAAGATATAGGCCACCTCCTCCTGGTCCATACCGACCGGGATCTCGGTGACCGGCTCCATGATCTGGGCCAGGGGGATGCTGCGGGGCGCGCGCAGCAGGTGGCTGACCGGGACGGCGCCGACGGGCTTGTAGCGGGGATCGACGACATAGATGTCGAAGAAGAGTTCGGGCAGATCGGCCGCCTCACGGCGGAAATGGTCGATGGTCTGGCCGACAGTCCAGAACTGCGGCGCGGCGACAACCTCGCGCTGCATGATCCGGCCGGCGGTCTCGTCCTCATAGGCCAGGGACGATTCGATCGCCGTCCGCTCACTTTCCGGCATGGCCGCGAGCACCTGGACGCGCTTTTCGTCCTCCAGATCGTCCACGACGTCGGCCGCGTCGTCCGAATCGAGTTCCTCAAGGGCCTTGGCCAGGGTCGCGGGGGAGACTGTCTCCAGCACCTCCTCGCGAATCTCGGTGTCGAGTTCGGAAAGAATCTCGGCGAGGGCTTCGGGCGCCAGGTGCGCCAGCACCTCCTCGCGATAGTCCGCCGAGAGGAAGCCCATCAGATCGGCGACGTCGGCCGGGTGCAGAGCGCCCAGCAGCTCGCGGAGCCGCTCGGCGTCGCCGCGATCGGCGGCGTCCACCACCATGGCCACGAATTCGGGATTTAGAGCATAATCCTCGCCTAGGGCGAGGTCTTCGAGGTCTTCCTCGAGCTCGGGAGCAATCTTGTCTTGGGCTTCGGACAGGTCGGCCGTTTCGCGGCTCATTCGGACCTCCCTAGGCGTCGGACGAAGATGTGCTCAGTCGCTTCTGAAGACCCTGATTCACTGGTGCGGTCGAGAAGACTCGAACTTCCACGGGTTGCCCCACAGCGACCTCAACGCTGCGCGTCTACCAATTCCGCCACGACCGCTCGTGGTGAGGCGCGGCTGGTAGCAAACCCCTACGCCTTTGTGAAGCCCTACTGACCACCTGCCATGAAGTCATACACATCTGCCGCACGGGTGACGGCGATCGAGATGCGATCTTCGTTGATTTGAATCTCCCCGCGAGCGACCGGATGGTTGTTCGCCAGGATCCAGACTTCCTCGTTCACGCCGGCGTCCAAAGGGATCACAGCGCCCCGTCCCATACGCAGCAATTGCTGCATGGGCAGGCTCGATCGGCCCAGCAGGACCGAGATCTCGACATTGACCGCATCGACCTGACCCAAGACGTAAAGCCCCTAAAACACTAGAATTCTCGCAAGCGCAGGCGTTGCGAGGCCTGGCGCGAACACCACATTGGGTCTGACATGCTTGACCGGTCGTTAAACATCCTTAC
>JAEXKM010000084.1 GCA_023445705.1 Pseudomonadota bacterium | reverse complement strand
CACCACCATCGAGGGCCTGGGCGGAAACCATCCTCTTCAGGCGGCCTGGGTGAAGCACGACGTGCCACAATGCGGCTACTGCCAGTCGGGCCAGATCATGTCTGCGGTGGCGCTGCTCAGCACCACGCCAAAGCCCACCGACGCCGACATCGACGGCGCCATGGACGGAAACATCTGCCGCTGCGGGACCTATCAGCGCATCAAGGCGGCCATCAAGGACGCCGCCGCGACGCCGGCCACGCCCGCCGCGCCGGCTCAGGCCTGAGGGAGGATCATCCGATGAACGCTCCCGTGAAATCCTCGCAGACCGCCGGCGCCACGCGCCGCGACGTCGTGCTGGGCGCCAGTCTGGTCGGCGGCGCGCTGCTGGTGGGCGCATGCTCCCCCGGCGACCTGCTCTCGGTCGGCGCCAAGAGCGATTTCGGCGCCTTCGGCCCCTTCGTGAAGATCGCGCCCGACGGCGTGGTGACGGTGGTCTCCAAGCACATCGAGTTCGGCCAGGGGAACCACGCCGGCCTCGCCGCCATCGTCGCCGAGGAACTGGACGCCGACTGGAGCAAGGTGAAGGTCGAGCAGGCCATGGCCAACGCCAAGGTCTACGCCAACCTGAACATGGGCGCCCAAGGGACCGGCGGATCTTCGGCGATCGCCAATAGCTGGGAACAGCTTCGCAAGGCGGGCGCGGCGGCGCGCGCCATGTTCATCGAGGCGGCGGCCAACAAGTGGAACGCACCGGCCGGCGAGATCACCGTCAAGGACAGCGTCGTCAGCCACGCCCAGTCCGGCAAGTCCGCGACCTTCGCCGAACTGCTGCCCGACGCGGCCAAGACCACCCCGCCCGCCACGCCGAAGCTGAAGGACCCGAAGGCCTTCACCCTGATCGGCACCGATCGCGTGCGCCGCAAGGATAGCCTGGCCAAGTCCGATGGCACGGCCCGCTTCACCCAGGACGTCCAGCTTCCGAACATGCTGGTGGCCATGGTCGCCCATGCTCCGAAGTTCGGGGCCAAGGTCGCCTCCTTCGACGCGGCCGAAGCCAAGAAGATCCCCGGCGTAGTCGAGGTCTATGAAATCCCCACCGGCATCGCGGTGGTGGCCGAGAACACCTGGGCCGCGCGTCAAGGCCGTGACGCCCTCAAGGTAACCTGGAACGAGGACGGCGTCGAAAAGCGCTCCTCCGACGCGATCCTCGCCAGCTATCGCGACCTCGCCTCGGGCAAGGCGCCAGCCACCGACAAGATGAAGTGGCAAGCCTTCGAGTCGAAAGGCGACATCGCCACCGCCAGCGGCGAGGCCCTCGAGGTCGCCTACGACTTCCCCTATCTCGCCCATGCGACCATGGAGCCGATGAACTGCGTCGCCCAGGTGGGCACGGCCAAGGCCAAGCTGACCTTCGGGTCGCAGATCCCGACCATCGACCAGCTCAACACCGCCAAGATCGTCGGCATGCTGCCCGGTTCGGTGGAAATCGAGACTTTGTTCGCCGGCGGCTCCTTCGGCCGGCGGGCGAACTTCCAGTCGGACTACGTCGCCGAGTGCGTGCACATCACCAAGAAGGTCGGCGGCGAGCGGCCGGTGAAGCTGGTCTGGACCCGCGAGGACGACATGGCCGCCGGCTATTTCCGACCGTTGACCCACCACACCGTGCGCGTGACCCTCGACAAGGACGGCTTCCCCGCGACCTGGAAGCACCGGGTCGTCACCCAGTCGATCATGAAGGGCTCGCCCATGGGCGTCCCCGAACTCGATGAAACCGCCGTCGAGGGGACCAAGGGCTCGCCCTACCTGAAGGCGACGCCGGTGGTGGACGCCCAACTTATCCAGCCCGACATCGGGGTGCCGGTGCTGTGGTGGCGCTCGGTGGGCGCGACCCACACCGCCTATGTGATGGAACACACGGTCGACCAGCTGGCTCGCAAGGCCGGCAAGGATCCGGTCGAGTATCGCCGCGCGCTCTACACCAAGGCCGGGGCCAACCGGCACCTGGCCGTCCTTAACCTCGCCGCCGAGAAGGCCGGATGGGCCACGCCTACGCCGGCGGGCTGGACGCGCGGCGTCGCCGTCCACGAAAGCTTCGGCTCGGTCGTCGCCCAGGTGGCCGAGGTGAAGCTCGAGAACGGGGTCCCCAAGGTCGGCCGGGTGGTGACCGCCATCGACTGCGGCCTGGCGATCGCCCCGGACCAGGTCGCGGCCCAGGCGGAAGGCGGGACCTGCTATGGCCTGTCAGGCGCGCTCTACGGCCTGAGCTCGGTCAAGGACGGCGCGGTCGAGCAGACCAACTTCGACACCTATCGCGTCCTTCGCCACAGCGAGGCGCCGCAGGTCGAGACCTACATCGTGCCGTCCGGCAATGCACCGAGCGGCGTGGGCGAGCCGGGCACCCCGGTCATCGGCCCGGCCGTCGCCAATGCGATCCTGGCGATCACCGGCCAGCCGACCCTGAGCCAGCCGTTCGTGAAGGCCTAGGCTGGCCAAGCAGGGGCTATCGCAATGATTGGGTGTTATCCCGGTTTTGGCCCAGGCCAAGGACCGGGACCCATAAGCCCCGATCAATCAGGACATGGCGACGCCTAGCGGCCGAGATTTCCACCGCCTGCGCGTATGGGTCCCGGACAGCCGCTGCCCGACTTCCGGGATGACACCAAAAGACAAGCGATCATGGGACGCCTCACAGGGGGAAGGACAAGCGCCCGCCTATTCGCGGTCGAGGTCGCTGGGCCGATCCACGTCGAACAGCACGCCGTCGTCCGGGGCTTCGACCAGGGCCAGGCGATCGCCAAGGCTCTTGAGCACGCCGCGCGCCCCAGCGTCCCCGGAGAGGTCCCGCAAGTCAGGCGCCAGATCGGGACCGATCAGCACCGGGTGGCCCCGCTGGCCTTGGAACACTGGCGCGGCGGCCGGCGCCCCGGCGCGGACCGCCGCGGCCAGATCATTGAGAACTCCATGCGGAATTCTGGGCATGTCGCCGAGGAAGACGAAGGCGCCGACCCTCGGCGCGAGTTCGGCCGCCGCCCGCCGCAGGGACGCGCCCATGCCTTCGGCATGGTCCGCCGCGTGGACGATTCGAAGACGCTCGCCGGCCCCGATCGTCTCGGCGAAGGCCAACGCCACGGGCGCGACCTGGTCGGCGTCGGCGCCGGTGACTACGATCACCCGCCGGGCCGGCGCAGCGAAGGCCGCCGCCAGGGCGCCTTCGATCAACACGCCACCTGCCCAGGGAGCGATCAGCTTTCCGCCGCCGAAACGGCTTCCCGAGCCAGCCGCCAGGACAATCGCCTCGAAGTCGCCCGCCACTGTCGCCAACCGGTGTTCCCCTCTATGTTAGAGGTAGCATGACGCCCTATGACGCCGCTCCAGTGCAAGCGCCGCACGCCCAGCCCCTGATCGACGGGTTCGGGCGCAGCGTCAGCTACCTGCGCGTGTCGGTGACCGACCGCTGCGACCTGCGCTGCGTCTACTGCATGTCCGAGCACATGACCTTCCTGCCCAAGGCCGAGGTCCTGACGCTGGAAGAACTCGACCGCATCGCCTCGGCCTTCGTCGCGCTGGGCACGCGCAAGCTGCGGATCACCGGCGGCGAGCCCTTGGTCCGCAAGGGCGTGATGGGGCTGCTGGAAAACCTGTCGCGGCATCTGAAGACCGGCGATCTCGACGAACTCACCCTGACCACCAACGGCACGCGGTTAGAGGAATTCGCCGCCGACCTGGCCCGGATCGGCGTGCGGCGGGTCAATGTCTCCATGGACACCCTCGACCCCGCGAAATTCCGGACCCTGACGCGGGGCGGCCAGCTTCCCAAGGTCGTCGCCGGGATCGACGCCGCGCTGGCCGCCGGCATCGCCGTGAAGATCAACGCCGTGGCCTTGAAGGACGACAACGCCGCCGAGCTGCCGGACCTGATCGCCTGGGCCCATGCGCGCGGTTGCGACATGACCCTGATCGAAGCCATGCCGATGGGCGAGATCGAGGTGGACCGCACCGACCAGTTCCTGTCGCTCAAGGACGTGCGCCGCGGCCTGGAAAGCTTCTGGACCCTGGACGAGATCGACCACCGGACCGGCGGTCCGGCGCGCTATGTGCGAGTGAAGGAGACCGGCGGCCGCCTGGGCTTCATCACCCCGCTAAGCCACAATTTCTGCGAGACCTGCAACCGGGTGCGGCTGACCTGCACCGGCACGTTGCACACCTGCCTGGGCCGAGACGACGCCAGCGACCTGCGGGCGGTCATCCGCTCGGGGGCCGATGACGCCGGCCTGGCCGACGCCATCCGCCTGGCGGTGGACGCCAAGCCCAAGGGACACGACTTCCGCATCGAGCGCGCGGCCGCCCCGGCCGTCGCGCGCCATATGTCGACCACCGGAGGCTGACGTGGCCCGTGTCCTGCTTTTCGGGCGTCTTGGCGACATCGCCGGCTGGCGATCGCGCGAGCTGGAGGCCGACACCATTGGCGCGCTGCGGACCCTGCTGTCGCAGGACGCCTTGCTGGGCGAGGCCCTGGCCGCACCGGGCGTTCAGGTCGCCCTGGACCAGGCCATCGTCCGCGGCGACGCGGCCCTGGCCCGCGGCTCGGAGGTCGCCTTCCTGCCGCCGATGAGCGGCGGATGATCACCCTTACCGACCAGGCCTTCGATCCGGGCGCGCTCCTCACCGCCTTCAGCCGGGCGCGCCGCGAGACCGGAGCCATTGCGACCTTCACAGGGCTCGCCCGCGCCGAGGGCGGCGCCACCACGACCCTGGAGCTCGAGGCCTATCCCGGCTTCACCGAGAAGGAGATCGCCAAGATCGCCGAGCAGGCCGTCGCCCGCTTCGCCCTCGACGACGCGCAGGTCGTCCATCGCATAGGGGCCATCGCGCCCGGCGAGGCCATCGTCTTCGTGGCCACCGCCGCCACCCATCGCCGCGCCGCCTTCGAGGCTTGCGATTTCCTGATGGACTACTTGAAGAGCCGCGCCCCCTTCTGGAAGAAGGAGACCGGCCCCGAGGGCGCGCGCTGGATCGAGCCCCGCGCCCAGGACCACGCCGACATCGCCCGATGGGAGACCTAAATATCATGAACGCCTTCACCCCCGGCGGCCGCATCGACGAGAGCCAGGCGATCAAGCCGGTCCGCATCGCGGTGCTGACCGTCTCCGACACCCGCGACGAGGAAAGCGACACCTCCGGGCACGTCCTGGCCGAACGCATCACCGGCGCCGGGCACGAATTGGCCGACCGCGCCATCGTGCGCGACGACGTCGCCCAGATCCGCGAGCAGATCAAAGCCTGGGTGGCGTCGGGCACGGTCGACGCTATCATCACCACCGGCGGGACCGGCATCACCGGCCGCGACGTGACGCCCGAGGCGGTCGAGCCGCTGTTCGACAAGAAGATCGACGGCTTCTCGGTGATCTTCCATCTGGTCAGCTACCAGTCCGTGGGCCTCTCGACCCTGCAGAGCCGCGCCACCGCCGGGATCGTCGGCGGAGTCTTTGTGTTCTGCCTGCCCGGCTCCAACGGCGCCGTGCGCGATGGCTGGGACAAGGTGATCTCGGCCCAGCTCGACAGCCGCCATGGCCCTTGCAACATGGTCGAGCTGATGCCGCGCCTGCTGGAAAAGTGAGCAAGCTCACCCACATCGATGAGACCGGCCGGGCCCACATGGTGGACGTCTCGGACAAGGCCGTGACGGCGCGGGAAGCCACGGCCGAGGGCTTCGTTCGCATGGACGCCGCGACCCTCGCCCTGGCGCTCTCCGGCGACGCCAAGAAGGGCGATGTCCGCGCCACGGCCGAGATCGCCGGGATCATGGCGGCCAAGAAGACCTCGGATCTCATCCCGCTCTGTCATCCGTTGGCGCTCAGCAAGGTCGAGGTCCGCGTGTCGGCCGCCGAGGGCGGTCTGGCCGTCGCCTCGCGCGTGCGGACCACCGGCCAGACCGGTGTCGAGATGGAGGCGCTGACCGCCGTGTCGGTGGCCTGCCTGACTATCTACGACATGCTCAAGGCGGCCGACAAAGGCATGACCATCGAGACCGTGCGGCTGCTCGCCAAGAGCGGCGGCAAGTCCGGCGACTGGACGCGCGCATGAAGCTGTTGCCCGTCGACGAGGCCCGCGCCCGGATGCTGGCCGAGATCGCGCCCCTCCCGACCGAGACCACGCCGCTGCGCGAGTCCATCGGCCGGGTGCTGGCGCAGGACGTGACCGCCGCGCGCCACCAGCCGCCCTTCGACGCGTCCGCCATGGACGGCTGGGCCCTTCGCAGCGCCGATGCGCCCGGGACGCTGCGGATCATTGGCGAGAGCGCCGCCGGCCACGGTTACGAAGGCGCGATGGGTCCTGGCGAGGCGGTGCGGATCTTCACCGGCGCTGCGATCCCGGCCGGCGCAGACACCATCGTCATCCAAGAGGACGCCCAGCGCGAAGGCGAGCACGTCACCGTGCCGGCCTCGCCGTGCGGCGCGAACGTCCGCCCCGCGGGCGGCGACTTCCAGGCCGGCCAGACCCTCCTCACGGCCGGAACCCGCATCGACCCCTGGCGGTTGTCCCTGGCCGCTTCGGCCGGACGCGGCGAGTTGGTCGTCCGCCGCCGGCCGAAGGTCGCTCTCGTCTCCACCGGAGAGGAGATCGTCGAGCCGCCGGCCGCGCCGGGCCCCTACCAGATCTACGATTCCGGCGCGCCGGCCCTCGCGGCCATGGTCACGGGCTGGGGCGGCCTGGCCGCCAAGCTCAAGCCCGTCCGCGACGAGCTGGACGCTGTGATCGAGGCCCTCCGCGGCGCAGACGCCGATCTGATCGTCACCGTCGGCGGCGCTTCGATGGGCGACCACGACCTGGTCCGTGCGGCGGCTGAGGCGCTCGGCCTGTCCCTGAAGGTCGCCAGCGTGAATGTCCGCCCCGGCAAGCCGACCTTCTTCGGCGTGCTGGGCGATGGGCGCAAACTGCTGGGCCTGCCGGGCAATCCGGCCTCGGCCTTCGTCTGCGCCGAACTCTTCCTGCGCCCTATCGTCAGCAAACTGCAGGGTTCGGCAGGAAACCTGCCGATCGTGCAGGCGAAAACCGCCGTGCCGATGCCCGCCAACGGCTCTCGCGAACACTGGATGCGGGCCAGGCTCACCTACGCTGACGGCGCGCTGATCGCCGAGCCCTATCGCGACCAAGACTCCTCGCTGGTCACCGTCTTCGCCGCCGCCGACGCCCTGCTCCACCGCCCGGCGGGCGCCCCCGCCCTGGAAGCCGGCGGCATGGTTGAGGTGCTTCCGCTACCGCGAGGCTGAGAGGTTGACCGCTACGCGGCCCCCTCCGTCTCGAGGCCTGGCCTCGATCCACCTCCCCCAATG
>JAEXKM010000067.1 GCA_023445705.1 Pseudomonadota bacterium | reverse complement strand
GTCTTTTATCTGCGCTCCAGGGCGTTTCTGCATTTCCACGAAGACCCCAAGGGCCTGTTCGCTGACCTTCGCGACGCCGCCGGGAAGGACTTCGACCGGTTCGCGGTGAACGACGAAGCGAGCCGCGCAGCCCTGCGCGATCTGGTCGCCGAACGCCTCAAGGGCGCGCAGACCAAGGCTCCACCTGGCCGATCACGCTGAACGCCCGATCGGCCGCAATGGCGTCGAGCACCCCGGACGCGATCTCGGCGTGGTTCAGCCACCGCGAAGCGCCGTTCTCGACCCGGAAGCCCAGCACCACCTGCCGGAGCTGGCAGCGGTCCAGCCCCTGCGCCACGGCAGCGGCCGTTTCCAGGCGGTCGGGCCGCGTGGGATCGGCCATGGCGCTGCCCATGACCTGGAAGAGCCGTCCGCCGACCGCCTCGGCGAGGCGCCGCGGCGCGGCGATCTTCAGCGTCCGAAACCAGGCGATCGCAAGGTCCGGCTTGCCCGCCCTCCTCGTTGCGGCCTCCAACGCCGCTACGAACTGCGCCTCGTCATGATAGTCGCAATCGTAGCCGTCCTCGCCCCAGGCGGCTGAGGCCCGACGAGACAAATGCGAAAGGCGCCCGCCATCCCTGGCGAGCGCCTTTGCTACGTTCGAAAGCATGCCAGAACCGCCCACGATCAGGACGTGGCGCGGCATTGGCCGATCAGTCCTCGGCGCGGCGTTCGATCACGTGGTCGACGAGGCCCCACTCTTTGGCCTCTTCCGGGGTCATGAAGGTGTCGCGATCGAGCTTTTCCTCGACCTCTTCATAGGACCGGCCGGTATGCTTGGCGTAGATCTCGTTCAGCCGGCGCTTGGTCTTGATGATATCCTCGGCGTGGCGCTCGATATCCGATGCCTTGCCCGAGTAACCGCCCGACGGCTGGTGCACCATGATCCGGCTGTTCGGCAGGGCGATCCGCTGGCCCTTTTCACCGGCCATCAGCAAGAACGAGCCCATCGAAGCGGCCATGCCCATGCAGAGGGTCACGACCGGCGAGCGGATGTACTGCATCGTGTCGTAGATCGCGAGACCGGACGTCACCACCCCGCCAGGCGAGTTGATGTACATCTGGATCTCTTTCTTCGGGTTCTCGGCCTCGAGGTAGAGGAGCTGGGCGCAGATCAGCGCCGACATGCCGTCCTCGACGGGGCCGTTCAGGAAGATCACCCGCTCCTTGAGCAGGCGCGAGAAGATGTCGAAGGCGCGTTCGCCGCGGCTGGTCTGCTCCACCACCATGGGCACGAGGTTCAGCGCGGTGATCTGCGGGTCACGCATAAAGGGAAGCCTCTCTCATTGGTCGACTCTGCGCGCAGAGCCGCGTTCCCCTTCGATATCGCGTGGCGAAGAGGCAAGCGCAAGGTGAGCGATCAGTCCTAAAGAAAATCCCTCCCGCGATGGGGAGGGATTTCCGTAGGTCCGAAACCGATTGGCGGCGCTTTAGGCGCCGTAGCCTTCCGGCATGTCGTCTTCCTTGAGAAGCTCTTCCTTGGAGACCTTCTCGTCCTTCACCTCGGCCTTGTCGATGATCAGGTCGACCACCTTGTCCTCGAAGATCGGGGCGCGCAGTTGGGCCTGCATGCCGGCGTTCTGGCGGAACATGTCGAAGATCTGCTGGGCTTGCGGGCCATAACGCATCGCCTCGTTGCGCATGGCGTCGACCAGTTCCTGCTCGGTGACCTGCACGTTGTTCAGGCGGCCGATCTCGGCCAGCACCAGGCCCAGACGCACGCGGCGCTCAGCGATCTTGCGGTACTCGGTCTGCAGTTGATCGTCCGACTTGTCGGCGTCTTCCGGCGGCAGCGAGCCGCGTTCCTTGTCGGCCTGCACCTGCTGCCAGATGGCGGCGAACTCAGCTTCCACCATCTTCGGCGGCAGCGGGAACTCGTGCTTTTCGTCCAGCACGTCCAGCAGGGCGCGCTTCAGCTTGAAGCGCGAGGCGCCGGCGTATTGAGCCTCGAGGTTCGACTTCAGCAGTTCCTTGAGCTTCTCCAGGCTCTCGATGCCCAGGCGCTCGGCCATGGCGTCATCGGCCTTGGATTCCACCGGAGCGCGGACTTCCTTCACCGTGGTGGTGAACTCGGCGTCCTTGCCGGCCAGGTGGGCGGCTTGGTACTCGGCCGGGAACGCCACCTTCACGATGACTTCGTCGCCCGGCTTGGCGCCGACCAGTTGCTCTTCGAAACCGGGGATGAACTGCCCCGAACCGAGGGTCAGCTCGGTGTCGGTGGCCGAACCGCCTTCGAAGGCTTCGCCATCGATGCGGCCGACGAAGTCGATCAGAACCTGATCGCCGTCCTTGGCCTTCAGCGACTTGCCAGTGCGCGGCTCGTAGGTGCGGTTCTGCTTGGCCAGCTCTTCGACGGCCTCGTTCACCTCGTCCTCGGTCGGTTCGTAGACCGGACGGCTCAGAGCGATCTTCGACAGATCGGTCGGCTCGAATTCCGGCATGATCTCGACCGCCATTTCATAGGCGAGGTCGGCCTTGCCATCGATGACCTGGGCGATGTCGCCTTCCGGCTTCAGGTCCGGCTCGCCGGCGGGGCGCAGATTGTTGTCTTCCAGGACCTTCTGGGCGGTCTCCGAGATGGTCTGCTCGACGACTTCGGCCATCAGGGCCTTGCCGTGCAGGCGACGCACGTGGGCGGCCGGCACCTTGCCAGGACGGAAGCCCTTGATGTTGAGCTGCGGCGTGATCTCGGTGATCCGCGCCTCGAGCCGTTCGTTCAGGTCCGCGACCGGGACGGTCACGCCATAGACGCGGCTCAGGCCTTCGCCAGACTTTTCAACGATCTGCATCGACATTCTTGAATTCCGGAGTGCGGCGCAGGCTTGCGCCGGCAGATCCGCCCTAGGGGTGAAAAGGTATGCGCCGCCGAACAAGCGGCCGCGAGCGGGCGCTCTTATGTCATTTCGCGGCCGTCTGTCCAAGCGCAAAGACGGCGCTTTCTCCTGGCCTTGCGGCCCCTTAGCCTCACCCGGCGTAACCGCGGAGTCCCGATGACCGCCGTTTCCGACCAGCGCCGCCGCGCATTCGACGATCCTGATGTGGCGAAGGCCTACGTCCATCGCGCTCCCTACCCGCCTGCGCTTTTCGTCCGGCTGCAAGAACTTGCGCCGCGCGCAGGCCGGCTGCTGGACCTGGGCTGCGGCCCGGGCAAACTCACCCTGCCTCTGGCCGCCGGCTTCCGGCGCGTCGACGCTGTCGACCCGGCCGAACCGATGATCGCGGCGGCAAGGACATTGAACGCCGCTCCCAACATCCGCTGGATCGTTGCCGACGCCGAGGACGCGCCCCTGACGGGCGAGTACGATCTGGTCACGGCCGGGGCGAGCATCCACTGGATGCGTCCCGAGGCGCTCTTCCCCCGCCTGCACCCGCATCTCTCGCCCGGCGCCGTCTTCGCGGTCGTCGCAGGCGATGAGCCCCATGACCCGCCCTGGGC
>JAEXKM010000060.1 GCA_023445705.1 Pseudomonadota bacterium | reverse complement strand
GGCTGGGACAGGTTCCGCCGCTCTCTCCGGCTGCGGCGGCCGCGCCGGGGCGACAGGGGTGACGGCTGCTGCGACCGCCGGTGGGGCCGAGCGGGCCGTAGGGGGAGGCGGCGGAGGAGCGCCGAAGGCCTGCGTGGCTGCGCCGGGCAGGGGCCGGGTCACAAGCGGGGTCGGCGCCGCAGTAGGCTGCGGCGACGGCTCGACCTGGGGCGCCGCGCCAGCGATCGGACGGGTGAACGCGGGGCGGGGCGCGGCGGCCGGCGCAGCGGCCCGGGTCGTCGTGGTCGGCTTGCGCGCGCCAACGGTGATCGTCGGCGGCCGCTTGGCGTCGCGGCCCCAGGGGCTGGAACGGATGAACGGATTGTCGTCCTGGTCTGCCGGCGGCATGGCTCACTCCCGCGCCGTCGACTCGGCGCAGGGGCATCCTAGCGCCGAGTTCGACAGTTGTTGGGCGCCGATGCTCAGCGTTGAGCCGTCCGCAGCGGTTTCACCGCGTCGGTGGCGCAACTGGCCGGCTCGAGCATGCCGTGCTGGGCCAGGCAGTAGATGTCCTCATAGTACGGACCGGCGCTGGCCAGGCATTGATAGAGGTTCAGCTTGGCCACCCGCACGCACATGCCGCTGCGCGGCTCGCTCATCAAATTCTTGGCCCGCGCCTCCTCGCCGAGCACGTTCAGCGCAGCGACGGCCAGCCCGCGGGTCACGACCGGATTGTTGGAGCCGCCCTTGCGGCCGCCTTCGGAGATCGCTGAATAGAGGCGGGCCTGATCGCCGGTCATCGGCAGGTAGCCGGCGCTGGAAATCTGTTTGACGCGGGTCAGCCTGGCGCGAGGCTCAGGCACGAACACCTTGGACCAGGACTGGCGCTGGATGTCGTAGGACGCCTTCTTCACCCGCGCGGCGCTGGCCGCCAAAGCTTCGCCCTGGCGGGTAAGGGCGGCGTTGGCCCGGGCCGCGCCGGTGTCGGCTCCCGGCAGGGTGGCCGCCAACTCGGGGCGCGCCGCGATGCGGGCGGCCAGGCCCTTTCCGGTGCGCTTGTCCTGCGCAGCCTTGCGCACGCCGGCCACGAAGCGCGGGTCCTGCATGGCGGCGACCGCCGCATAGGCGATCATGCCGGCCTCGAACTGCTTGGGCTCGTAGGCGGAGCCCACGCGCAGGCCCTCCGCCACCTCTGCCGGGCCGGAGAATTTTCCGTCGATGTTGCGCGCGTTGCGCATGAAGCTTTCGAAGGCGCTGGCCTGCGCCTCCAGTTTCGGGCTCACACGCACCGCCGACGACGCGGTCTGCTTGGGCGGCGTCGTCGCGCACCCCACCAGCAAGGCGAGCGCCGCTGCGCCCGCCAGGCCGACCTTGAATCCAGTGTCCATTCGGACCCCTCCCACACACGAGGCCCCCCGGCGGCGACTTCATGGATTCATCATGAAGAATCCGTTGCCGAGCTTGGCTGTGTAGGGGCGATCAGGTCCGGAGGATGTCTTCCAGGAGCATTACGACATGGCGCACGGCCGGGTCGCGGTCGCGGCGCGCATGCCAACCGACGTGCAGTGGAAACCCCTCGACCGGGAGCGGTGGGAGGAAGGTCGCCAGCCCATCCTCGGGGCGCACGCAGCCGCTTGGCAGCATGGCGATGAGGTCTGAGGTCTTGAGCAAGGCAGGCACGATCAGGAAGCTCGGGACCACCATGCCCACCCGGCGCTTGAGCCCACGCGCCTCAAGGACCTCATCCAAGGCGCCGACAACGCCGCCGCCCGACGAGACGACAATATGCGGGTAGGCCAGCCAGCGGTCGAGGTCGAAACCCTCGTAGGCGGGATGTCCGTGACGCATGGCGACCACGTAACTTTCCCGGATGAGCTCGCGCCGCCGGAAGCTCGCCTCGGGAGGCGGCAGGAGCGAAATCGCCAGATCGATCTCGCCCCTAGCCATGGCCGCCAGGGTTTGCTCCCCGCCTCGCCAGGGATGGACGATGAGATCGAGCCCTGGCGCCGTCCTGGCCAGCGCGGCATGGAGGGCGGGCAGCAGCATGGCCGCGGGAGCGTCCGCGGTGGCCAGGCGCAGGGTTCGGCGCAGCTCTGACAAGGGGGGCGGTTTGGCCCCGACCAGGTTCTCGATCGAGACGAGCGCCGCGCGCAGCGGCGCTTTCAGAGCTTCGCCTCCAGGCGTCAGGCGCATGCCGCCCGGCGCCCGCTCCAGCAGGCGATCCTCAAACAGATGGCGGCATCGCTCCAGGGCGCTGGACGCGGCCGGCTGCGAGAGGCCAACGCGCTCTGCGGCGCGTGAAACGTGAGCCTCGTCGAGCAAGGCGTCCAGAACGACCAACAAGTTCAGATCGATGCCGCGTAAATTCATAAGGTGGATAATATTATATATCCAATATCCATTGGAGTGATTTCATGGGGCGATGGAGGTTGTGGGGGAAAGGAAACCCCAAATGACCCTCATCCTCGTCTTCCACCCCGACCTGTCGGCGTCCCGTGCCAACCGCGCGCTGGCGGAGGCCGCGCGTGAGTTGCCCGGAATTCAGCTCATCGACATGGCCGGCCTCTATCCGGACGGACGCATCGATGTGGATGCGGAGGTGGCCCGGCTGATGGCCGCCGACCGCCTCGTCCTGCAGTTTCCGGTGCAGTGGTACTCCACCCCGCCGTTGCTCAAGGCCTGGCAGGACGCCGTTCTTACGCGGATGGTCTATCTGGCGCCCGCGACGGAAGGCGTGAAGCTGCAGGGCATGCCGCTGCTTCTCGCCGCCACCGCGGGGAACGTCCCAGAGGCGTACAGCGCGGGTGGCGTGAACCTCTTTCCGCTGGTCGACCTGCTGGCGCCGCTAAGGGCGACGGCGCACCGCTGCGGCTTTCGCTGGGCCGCGCCGCACATCATCTACGGCGCAAACAAGGTCGGCCCCGAGGCGCTGGACAAGGAAGCGTGCGCCTATGCCGAACGGCTTCTCGCTTGGGGCTCGGAGAGTCCGGTGCTGGCCGCTTAGGAGGAGAGGATATCGGCCAGGCTGGGCGCGTCGGAGCCATCGATGCGGGTGAACAGCAACTTGTCGATCCGGCGGTCGTCCATGTCGATCACCTCGACGCGGAAGTCGCCGATCTCGAACACGTCGCCTTCGCCCGGCAGGCGGCCGATTTCGTGCAGGACCAGACCGGCGGCCGTGTGGAAGTGGCTGGTTTCCTCGAAATCCGCGCCCAGCGCCTTGGCCAGTTCGTCGACCTCGGCCCGGCCGTCCACCAGGAAGCTGCCGTCCTCGCGCTCGATGATCGCCTGGCCGCCCTCACCGTCATGGCCTTCGTCGAAGTCGCCGGCGATCATCTCCAGCAGGTCGGTGGGGGTGACCACGCCTTCCAGTGCGCCGAATTCATCGACCACCAGGGCCATGTGCAGAGGCGTCTGCTTCAGCAGCTCGAGCGCTCGCAGCAAGGACGTGGTTTCGACGATGTACAACGGGGTCGCCATCAGCTCGGAAATGTCGGGCGCCTTGCCATCGAGCAGGGCGTCGAGGACGTCCTTCTTGTGGACCACGCCCACGGGCTCTTCGACGTCCGAACCCTTGGTCACGACGATGCGCGAATAGGGGCAGGCGCGGATGTCGGCCATCTGCTCCTCGGGGGAGTCGGAAAGCGAGATCCAGTAGAGGTCGTGCCTGGGCGTCATTGCGACGCGAACCTGGCGGTCGCCCAGGCGCAGGACCTCGCCGATCATCGCCTGTTCCTCGGGCTCGATCAGGCCTGCGCTGGCCCCTTCGGCCAGAACCGTCTCGACCTCTTCCTGGGTGATGCGCTCGCCCTTCTGGTCGCGGATGCCCAGCAGCCGCAGGACCGCGACGGTCGACACCGTCAGCAGGGAAACGAACGGGCCCATGGCCCTGGCCATGACCGACAGCGGGCGCGCCACGAGCGAGGCGATGGTCTCCGGAAAGACCATGGCGAAGCGCTTGGGCACCAGTTCGCCGACGATCAGGGAGAGATAGGTGATGATCACGACCACGATGGCCGTGGAGATCAGCTCGGAATATTCGTGCAGGGCCGGGTACTTCTCGAGCATGTGGTCGAGTTCGCCAGCGATGGTCGCCTGGCCGTAAGCGCCCGAAAGGATGCCGATAAGGGTGATGCCGACCTGCACGGCGGCCAGAAAACGCGTGGGATTTTCCGAGAGGCGCAACGCGGCGGCGGCGCCCTTGTCGCCACGGTCGGCGCGGGCTTGCAGCTTGGCCCGCCGCGACGACACCACGGCCAACTCGGACATGGCGAACAGGCCGTTGAGCACCAGAAGCAGGAGCACCACGGCCGAGGCGAGGAGGATCATTAAAGGTTGAATCCAGGCGAGGCCCTCTTGGGGCCCCGGCGCACCCTAACCGCAATGCGGCTCAGATGCGACGGCCATGCAATCGGCGGGTGCGGGAGCTGCGCCGTATCCCGAAATGCGGGCAAGAAAAAAGCCCGCCGCATGTGCGACGGGCTTTTCTCTGCCGGTTGGATCGGGCGTCAGGCGGCCAGGAGCTGGCGGTTGCGGCGACGGATCATCGAGCCGGCCAGGCCGAAGCCGACGATCATCATCGCCCAGGTCGCCGGTTCCGGAACCGCCGAGAGGACCTTGAGGCCGCCGTTATAGGCGCCCAGGTGGATCTCGCCGTTCTGGTTCAGGCTGCCGAAGACGGCCGAGCCTTCGATGAAGTTGTTGTTCGTCGCGGCAGCGTAGGGCGCCAGGACCGAGCCGTAGAAGCTGCCCGAGAAGTTGATGGTCTGGGCTTCATAGAAGTTCCAGATCACGTGCTGGCCTAGGCCGGAATTGTTGCCGATGAAGTTCTTGGTCAACGACGCGGCGGCCCCGCCGACATTGACGATGATCGTGTCGTAGCCGCCGGCCAGGAATTGCATCTCGCCGACCTTGTTGAAGACGTCGGTGCTGGCCAGGTCGAAGACGGCGATATTGCCAACGGTGGTCGGCTTGAACTGGACCCGGTTGCTAAGCGGGAAGGTGATGGTGTCGGTGGCTTCCAGCCCAGCCAGGTAGGCCGAGAGGCCCTTCACGCCCATGGCGTAGTCGGTGGCCTGCACCTGGAGGTCGCCGACGAAGCTGCCGAGATTGGTGTTCGAGGTCAGCGTCGCGCCGTTCTTGTTCATGTTGCCGGTCGCATTGCCGCCGATGCGGATGGTGCTGCCTGCCGAACCGTTGATGTCCTTGGCGTTGCCGCCGATCGTCACGTTGTGGTTCTGGCCATTCAGGTTCAGGCCGCTGGTGAGGTTGCCGCCGATCAGGGCGCCAGAGCCGTTCTGCAGGTTCTTGGTCCCGCCGGTGACGTTGCCGACCACCGTCAGGCCCGGCGCCGTGGAGGGCGCGACCGGCTTGCCGTTGGTCTTGTAGTAGTCGGACGAATTGCCGGTCAGGTTGCCGCCGACGAAGGTCCGGCCCTCGACGTTGGAGCTCGAGTTCAGGTTGCCGAGCACGACGAGGTTGTACTCACGCATGACCTGAAGACCGAGATTGGGATCGCCCAGCGTTGCGGCGGCGGCGGGGGAGGCGGCCACCGCGCTGATGGCGGCGATCGGCAGAAGGAACTTGCGGAACGGAGCGAGCACGACGGGGGCCTGTCTCAAACTGGAATGCTGCGGTGCAAAAACTTGCGGGCTGCATACTTGTCTGCAAATTACGTGCAATCGATTTCGGCACAGAACCGCGCTCTGCGACCGCCGGTCGCGGAACGAAAAAGGGCCGCCCCGAAGGGCGGCCCCAATCTTCGTCGACCAGTCGACTCTTCGCTTAGAAGATTTCGAACAGGCCCGCAGCGCCCATGCCGCCGCCGACGCACATGGTGACGACGCCGTACTTGGCGCCGCGACGCTTGCCTTCGTGCATCAGGTGGCCGACGCAGCGGGCGCCGGTCATGCCGTAGGGGTGGCCGATCGAGATCGAGCCGCCCGACACGTTGAGCTTCTCGTTGTCGATGCCCAGCTTGTCACGGCAGTAGAGGACCTGGCTCGCGAAGGCTTCGTTCAGCTC